>CAIUPE010000018.1 GCA_903900975.1 uncultured Hyphomicrobiales bacterium
CTTCCTGGCGAGGAGATTATGGCGGCTCCGCTTACACTGGCACGATACTCGCTCTTTGATTGGTTGGTCGTGGGGCGGGCCGGCTCAACCGAACCTGTATCTCGGATTCTTATTGATTTAGTTCGGGAAGAAGGAGGCGAGCCGCAATCCAGTGTGTTTGGTCTAGCGTCAAAAATTCCATCCCGAGCGGCTACGTTGGCCAATGGCACGATCTCCCATGCGCTTGACTATGATGACACGCATTTTGGTCATGTGGGTCACCTGTCCGTGGCGATCATGCCTGCGGCCTTAGCCATCGGAGAGGTCAATGGATCAACAGGAATGGCCATACTCGAAGCGTTTGTGATTGGTGCGGAATCGGCTTGTAGGATCGGGATGACTCTGGGTCGCGCGCATTACGAGTCCGGCTTTCATCAGACCGCAACGGCGGGAGCCTTCGGCGCCACCATCGCCGCCGGGCGAATAATGGGATTATCTCCGACCGAAATGCAGATGGCACTCGGGATTGTCAGCACACGGGCATCCGGCCTCAAGTCGCAATTTGGTACGATGGGAAAGCCTTTTAATGCCGGAATTGCAGCTTCGAATGGCATTGAGGCGGCAAAACTGGCCCGTCTTGGATTTGTTTCATGTGATGATGGCTTATCCGGCCAACAAGGCTTCATTGTTACCCATTCCAGCCATTCCGACGCATCAAAGGCTTGGGCCAATCCGCCACCTGGCAAGTTTGTGTTTGAGGACAATCAATACAAGCTGCACGCCTGCTGTCACGGCACGCACGCTATGATCGAAGCTATCCTTCGTCTTCATCAAAAACAGCGACTTGTACCCGAAGAGATTTTGGAGATTTCCGTTTTGGTCAATCCTCGCTGGCTCACGGTCTGTGATCTTAAAGCTCCGCGCACCGGTTTGGAGATCAAATTCAGCTATTCATGGCTGGCGGCAATGGTCGTTTACGGCATCGACACCTCACATGATGCGACCTATCAGGACGCACTTTGCGGTGCTCCGCATCTCAAACATTTGGCTGCAAAAGTGGTTGTAATGGCCGATTCTGCGATCACCGATACGGAGACGAAGGTTGTTATCAGGATGGACGACGGTACGCATTGCGAGCTTTCGTTTGATCTCGCAGAGCGGGTTTCTGTTCACAATCTTGAGGTTGGACTGCGAAAAAAGGCGTCTGCATTATTAGGAACAGAGACGGCCCAACGCCTTTGGTCTGCGATGTCAACCATCGAAACCTTGTCGGCGCGCGATATTGCCGCCCTGATGAATAGTTAAGGGAACACGTGATGAACGACGATGCTACAATGAAAGCACAATTCGCGTCATGGATAGGGCGGCGAACCGAACGGCAAGATATCATCGATCAGCGCCTCGTGGAGGAATATAAAGCGACCCTTTTCCCTTATCTTGCCGATCAAACGACGCCGCCGGGAGGCATTTTTTGGTGCCTCAGTCCTGATACGGCTACGTCTGATAAGCTTGGTGGCGATGGCCACCCCAAGACGGGACTTTTTATGCCGGATCTGCCCTTTCCTCGCCGGATGTGGGCGGGTGGCGAGCTTGTCTTCCACGACGAATTTTTATTGGATCAGCGCGTCGATAAGACAACGACGATCGAAGACATTGTGGTCAAATCGGGAAAAAGTGGCCAGCTGAGCTTTGTAACCGTTCGGCATCAGTATCATGGCAATGGGAAGCTTTTGCTGGAAGAACGACAGGATATTGTTTATCGTGAGCCAACGCCGCTGACGGTTGCTCCAAAGCCCGATATTGAAGCGCGTCCTCTTCTTGATGTTTGGGCAGTTGAGGCGACATCAACGCTTTTATTCCGGTATTCAGCCCTCACTTTTAATGGGCATCGGATTCATTACGATCATCCCTATGTGACCGCCGTCGAGGGTTATGCGGGGCTGGTTGTCCATGGCCCCCTTCAGGCCACGCTTATGCTGAACTTGGTGTCACAGTGTCTTGGTCGTACTCCCTTACGCTTTTCTTATCGCGGGCAAAGTCCACTTATCGCCGGTCAGACCTTCCGGGTTGAAGCTTTCGCTAGTCCTGAGCGTGGCATTGATGCGCGGGTTGTTTCCGCTCATGGCATTACCACGATGACGGCCTATGCGGAGCTATGAGCCTATCGGGAGTTGGCTATGACTTGCGTATTGAGCTCTTATGAACGACGCTAACAGCAGTATTTTGTGTAACCAAATGCAATTAGAGGACCGTCGCGATGGCTCAGCGTATTATCGATCTAAGTTTACTTATTGAAGACAATATGCCCGCGCATAAATTATTTCAGCGCCCTATCTACGCGGTACATATGAGCCACGAGACCGCTAAGGCTTTCAACCTCGGCGTTCCCGGTGACGCGATGACGTTTCAGACCAATTTCATTGCGACGCTTGACCATGTGGGAACGCATGTTGATGCGTTTCGCCATGTCAGCCCGACCGGCCAGGCGGTAGATGAGATGCCGCTTGATTTGTTCATGGGTAAGGCCGTTTGTTTCGATTTGCGGCATATTGGTGATCTTGATGATATTACCGAAGCCGACATGGCAGCGGCAGAGGCGAAGAGCGGCGTCAAGGTCGACGGTCACATCGTGCTGCTCTGCACTGGCTTCCATCAGCGCAATTATCCTTCCATCGACTCGGTATGGAAAAATCCGCAACTGACGGTCGAAGCAACGCGTTGGTTGCACGCGCGCGGTTCCCGTATGCATGGCGTCGAAGGCCCATCGACGGATCGTCCGACCGATAATATCTTCGCCCAACATCGTCTCTGCCGTGATCTCGGCATTAGCCATTGGGAATGGCTCGTCAATCTTGAAGAATTGATTGGCAAGGGTGAGGTTCAATTTTTCGGCGTTCCGCTTAAATTCAAAGGCGGATCTGGATCTCCCGTTCGCGCTTTCGCTATCGTTCACGAATAAGCGCATTTTCGATCCACTTCTGTCGGTTGGGTAGGCCAATGGATGAGTTTTCAACTCTTTCGGCGCATGAATTGGTGCATTTGATCGCACGTAAGGCGGTATCACCCGTTGAAGTGACCCAACATGCACTCGACCGTGCAGAGGATACGCAGAGTACTCTGAACGCCTTCTTTCACCTCATGCCGCGCGAGGCTAAAGAGGCGGCTAGGCAGGCGGAAAGGGCAGTACTGCAGGGCGAAAGCCTTGGCCCGTTGCATGGAATACCCTTCTCGGTGAAAGATTTGATAGCCGTTGAGGGCTCGCCTTACGCATCAGGCTCGCGTGCGATGGCTCACAATGTGGCTGGCTTCGACGCGCCATCTGTCACCCGGGTGAAGGCGGCGGGTGGCATTCTGATTGGCAAAACGACGACCAGCGAATTTGGATGTAAGCCCGTCGGCGATAGTCCGCTAACGGGCATGACACGAAATCCGTTCGATCTTGCTAAATCACCGGGTGGTTCAAGTGCAGGAGCAGCTGCGTCGGTTGCTGCTGGCATCACGCCCTTCGCGCTCGGCACCGATGGCGGTGGGTCGATCCGTATCCCCGCAGGATTTTGTGGTCTTGCCGGCATAAAGGCTCAATTCGGCCGCGTTCCGGTATGGCCGACCTCTGCCACGCCGACCTTGGCTCATGTTGGCCCGCTTGCCCGTAATATTCATGATGCCACCTTGCTGTTGTCAACAATTGCGGGGTATGACGAACGCGATCCAGCGAGTGTCGCAGCACAAATCCCAGATTTTTTGGCCGCCTTAAACGCAGATGTTACGGGGCTCCGAATAGCGGTTAGCCCGACATTGGGTTACGCGCTTCCGGATCCGGATGTCGTTGCGGCTGTCAATAATGCGGCTTCCGTTTTCGAACAACTCGGCTGTAAGGTCGAGCGGATTGATAAGGTCTTTGCAACCGATCCTGCCGATCTATGGACGGCCGAATTTTATGCAGGCGTTGGTACCCGCCTTCGCCCTATTCTCGAAAAAGATAGGGCACTTCTTGACCCGGCCGTAGCCGATATTCTCGATGCCGCTTTGGCGCAAGACATGCGCGATTACTATGAAAAAGTCTTTGCACGTTATGCGCTTCGCGACCACGTCAGAGCTTTTTTCCAGACCTACGATATTTTACTAAGCCCGGTTTCTCCCGTCTCCTCGATTGAGGTTGGCAAGAACATTCCGGATCAATTACTGGATCGAAATCTTGTATCGTGGATTTTTTACACTTACCCGTTCAATCTTACGGGGCAACCTGCTTTAACCATTCCTGCGGGTTTAAATGCTGATGGAATGCCGATTGGCGTTCAGCTTGTCGGCCGCTCAATGCGCGAAGTTGACATCATTGCCGCAGCTTCGGCCTTTGAAAAAAACCGCTCGATGCCCAGTCAACTCTTTCCTATTAAATAATAGATTTCCGGAATGAATTTTTGATTTTCACTTTGCCATTTGAAAGTTCAAGGACGTCAAGTCCATCCACTTTCAGCTCCGTTCCGTCGGGCTTCGTCGCGATGAACCGCCACTCGGTTAGTACCCGGTTCTCACCTATTGGCGTTGATCGACTATCAGACCATTGAGCGTCGGGTAAGGCTGCGAATAGGGTCGCATAAGCGGCTCTTACAGCGTCTGGTCCAACATAGACGGTGCCACGCGGGTCCGAGCCTGCGGCGGAATGGAATTCACAATCGTCGCTGGACATAGCCATAATCGTGTCGAGGTCATGGGCGTTCCAAGCTGCTGAAAAGGCCGTTGAATCAAAAGGAAACATGTTTTTATCCGATAAGGAGTTCGTGGGGTGAGGGTGTTTGGTCAAGATGAGCTGCCCACATAATTTGCCATAAAGTAATCGAGGAAGACTTGGGCTGAAGGTGACAATTTGCTGCCCCGCAACCAAGCCAACCCAACGTCCATAGAGGGGATCGAATCTTCAAGGATGCGGGTTTCGATGCGCTGTCCCTCAAGCGACCAAGGTCGATACACCATGTCCGAAAGGATGGTTATGCCCATTCCAGAGGCAACCATGCTGCGCACGGCCTCAAGGGACGATGTTCGGAAAATGACATTCGGTCGGCTCGAAACCTGTGACCAATAGCGTCCGGCGGTTTGGTTTGCTTCGTCGACCGTCAGCATAATCATTGGTTCTTCGGCAACATCGGCAAGCGTTACCTTTTCCATTTTTAGTAGTCGGTGGTCACTGGAAACCCAGAGTCGGCGACGGGAACGAATAAGTTCAGCGGTCTGGAGCCGATCGGCGTTTTCGATGTTAGAGATCAAAATCACGCCAATATCGAGGGCTCCGTCAATCAATGCTTGCTCTACCACCGAGCGCGAGGCTTCATAGAGATCCAAAGTAAGGTTGGGGAAACTCCGGGAGAAGCGTGCGTAGTGCTGCGGAAGAAAATAACCTGAAACGGTGTAAGTTACGCCAACGCGAACGACACCGCTGATGGCGACATTCGACGAGGTGCTTACCGATACCGCTTCATTGACCGCAGCCATCACATTGCGTGCCCGAGGCAGAAATCTGTTTCCATCGGCCGTGAGCGAGACGCCCGACGGATTGCGTTCAAACAATTTTACACCGAGCATCTGTTCGAGCTGCTGAATTGCGGAGGTTACCGCCGATTGGGAAACATTGAGCTCAACTGCCGCGTGAGAAATCTGCCCTAGCTCTGCCGCAGCAATAAAGTAGCGAACCTGTTTGAGTGAAATCGTCATGTCGTTTATCGTCCATAGCTCGAGGGATAAGACAGAAGTTAAGGTTTTTGCACGACAGGGATTATCTTAATTATTAATATCGAACTATACGATTTCTGTAAAATCGATTTTATTAAAATCGTATTCGGACGCAATTTTTGTTTCAAAAGAACCTTTAGACGGCTAGCATAAAGCATAATTCATCGAATGACTGGCTTTAAAGATCCGCCCAGGCGGCGATTTGACGGTAAAATTCGATACTATGATTTTGGTCTCTAAATCGGCCTTAATACTGATAAATATATATTTTTTTGATTAAAATATTTCTTTATCTTGTTTTGGAGACCTTGGAAGGAAGGACGGGCGCAATGACGATATAGCGGAACGCATGAGAGAATTAAAAGAATTTATAGAGTTCTATTAATTTTTCCGATGCAAATAATAAAAACAGAAATAACATTCATTTCGTGCTTGACGTTAGCCAAAATACAACTTCAACTTGTCACATAAAGAGATGGCCTTCAGGTTGAGCATCTCATTTATGTTTGTCGCTTGGTGTTAATGGCAAGGGCTTAGAGGACATATGGCCGACGTTTTGCGTATTGAGGGATTAGGTAAATCCTACGGCTCCAAGCCGGCGCTTCGTGATGTGTCACTGGCGGTGGCAGATAATGAATATGTTTCGCTTTTAGGCCCGAGCGGATCAGGCAAAACCGTTCTTTTGCAGTTGATCGCCGGTTTTGAATTGCCTGATAGGGGGCGCATCCTTTTCGACGGGTCAGATATTGCTTCAGTTCCTGCGCATGAGCGCGGGATTGGCTTTGTTTTCCAAAACTTTGCTCTGTTTCCGCATCTTTCGGTTTATGACAATATCGGATTTGGGCTAGTCAATCGGCAGAGCGATCCGGTAACTGACCCCGTCGTGCTGAGCTCGCGTATTAGGGAGATGGTTGAACTCGTTGGCTTAAGCGGTCTCGAGGATCGTGGCGTTCATCAGATTTCGGGCGGTCAGCGCCAACGTGTAGCCTTGGCGCGCACGCTGGTCAGTCAGCCTCGAATTGTTCTTTTGGACGAGCCACTTGGTGCGCTCGACGCGAATCTTCGGACCCGAATGCGCGGCGAATTGCGACGCATTCGCAGCCAGCTTGGCATAACGTTTTTGCATGTTACGGGTAGCGAAACCGAAGCTTTGGCGATGGGTGATCGGATTGTTGTGCTCAATGAGGGCATGATCGGCCAAGTTGATACACCCGACATCGTTTACAATAGCCCATTATCTCCAAATGTCGCTCACTCGCTGAACTGTTATAATTTGTTCACGGGTTCCATCCAAAGCAGCAGCTTTTTGGCTGGAACTCACCGCTTCCCGTTGAATGGAACGCTTCATCCAAACCCTACTCCCGCTTATGCGATTAGGCAGGATTTGATCTCGGTACGACCTGGGAATGCGTCGCTTGCATCGAGTGAAGTTGCCCTTACCGCGACTTATTTGGCCAGCGAATATACGGGCGCAGCGTTCATGTATTTCTTCAGGGCGGAAGACGGTCACATTGTTGAGGTGGAAAATCATCTTAGCCATCGTGCGGCGCAAAACCTTGATGTTAACGCGACCTACCAGCTTGTCTGGAAGGCTGATGATGCCCTTGTTTACGGCTAACGAGGTTTAATTTTGCAATGATCAAGACATCGGACGGATATCGAGTATGACCATCGCTTCCACCACACCGGATACGACAGACATGACGCCGAGTAACCTTGGGCCGCTTCGTTCGAAGGCTTCATATTGGTTGATCGCTCCGGGTGTGATCTGGATGACGCTATTCCTTGTCGTGCCGCTTGGCATGATGGTTTATGTCTCGTTTTGGTCGCAGACGACGTTTAAAATCGAACCCATACTGACGACGAAGAGTTGGGAGACGTTTTTTTCGAGTGATACCTATCTGAACGCGTTGTGGACGACGATCCGAATTTGGCTGTTGGTGTTGCTCTCGACCTTCGTGGTTGGATATCCTACCGCGCTTTTCGTGGGGTTGTTTGTCAAGAATAAGACGCTAGCGACCACGCTTCTTGTCCTCTGCGTGATCCCATTTTGGACGTCCTTTTTGATCCGCGTCTTGGCTTGGCGTCCTATGCTTGGCAAAGAAGGTGCAATCAATATTATTCTTCAGGCGCTTCATATTACCCGTGAGCCCATCGAGGCGCTGCTCTTTACAGAATTATCCGTAATCATTGGCATGACGCAGATTTATTGCGTGTTTATGGTCGGTCCAATTGCTTTTATGCTGGGTCGAATTGATCCGAATGTGATCGAGGCCGCGCGTGATTTGGGAGCGTCCTTCTGGCGGATTTTCCGGACGATTATTTTACCTCTGTCGATGCCGGGTGTGATTGTTGGCGGAATCTTTGTTTCGGTCATGGTGCTCGGTGAATTTGCGACGGCGGCCGCTCTATCGGGCCGTAAGGTCAATATGTTGGGTAATATCATTGTAACCCAAGTCGGTTCGCTAAAGTGGGCTTTTGCCGCTGTGGTTGGCGTTATTCTTACAATCCTCATGGGCGTGGTGGTGGCCGGCTTCTTGCGAATTGTCGATCTAAAGCGGGAGCTCTGAGCTGATGCAAACCACGTTCATCAAACCGGTTCTCGGGGTTTATACAGCGCTATTTTTACTGTTCCTGTATGGTCCTTTCGTCGTTCTCGGTATCCTGTCGTTTCAAATCGGGCCTAACGGCGGACCTCAATTTCCGATTATTGAGTGGTCAACCTATTGGTATCAGCACGTTTTTGGGCTTACACCTCCCTCGCGTATTGCTCCGCTGCCTATTTATGAAGGCTTGGCCCGTTCACTGACCTTGGCCTTTATGACGATGATTGTTTCGACGGTGCTTGGCGTTATGTCAGCCCAAGCTTTTAGAACCAAGTTCAAGGGTTCCGATGTCGTATTCTATCTGATCGTTCTGGGCATGATGGTGCCGGGTGTTCTGGTTGGCCTCGGTCTGGCGCTCGTTGCCAATAGCGTCGGAATAGATCGCACTTGGTGGAGCACCGCCTTTGTGCTCCACGTGGTTTATACTTTCCCGTTCGCTTTCTTAGTGATGCTGGCGATTTTCAATCGTTTTGATCCTTCAGTTGAAGAAGCCGCCTGGTCGCTGGGTGTCTCGCCCATTAAGACATTTAGGAAGGTGACCTTCCCGCTCATTTTTCCTGGCGTCTTGTCGGCTATGCTGTTTGCATTCACGCTGTCTTACGATGAATTCTCGCGTACTCTTTTCGCATCCGGTCGCGATTTAACGCTACCATTGGCGATTTACGGCACCTTCTCGATCGAGATTCATCCGAACATCTTTGCCTTCGGTGTCCTGACAACTCTGTTTTCTTTTGCGCTGCTAGCGGTCTACGCTATTTTGATGACGGTATCCTTGCGGCGCGCCAAGCGGCTCGCCATTCAGGAGGATGCATAATGTCGGGTGGCGTTGCTATTGTTACAGGTGCTGGCTCAGGGATTGGCAGAGCGATTGCGCTCCGTTTAGCCAAAGATGGGCTGTCGGTGATGGTCAATGATATGCATGCTGAACGCGCTGTCGCCGTCGCAAACGAAATCAAGGCTGCAGGTGGTAAAGCCACTTCAATCGCGGGAGATGTCTCGGTTGAAAAGGATGTTGCGGCTATTGTCGCGGCAACGAAATCGGCCTTTGGCGATAGCACGGTGTTGGTCAACAATGCAGGCCATGTCCATCAAGCCCGTTTCATCGATTTGGAGGCTGCCGATTTTGATCGGATGTTTGCGGTCCACGTGCGCGGAACCTTTTTGTGCACGAAAGCGGTTTTAGCTCCCATGCTGAAAGCGAAAAAGGGCGTCATCATTAACGTGGCGTCGCAGCTTGGCCAGATTGGCGGCATTGAACTCACCCATTATAGCGCGGCAAAAGCTGCGATCATCGGTTTTACAAAGTCCTTGGCCCGCGAAGTCAGTGCCGATGGTGTCCGCGTCAATGCGGTCGCACCGGGCCCGATCAATACGCCGCTTGTGATGGCGCTTTCCGAGGATTGGCGCAAAGCCAAAACCGCTGAATTGCCACTCGGTCGTTTTGGAGAGCCGGATGAGGTTGCAGCCACCGTTTCATTTCTCGCTTCCGATCAGGCTTCCCTGTTTGTCGGCCAGACGCTTGGCCCCAATTCTGGAGATGTGATGTTATGAGCGCTTCGACGAGCAAACCTATTGTTTTGATCACCGGTGGCGGCATCGGTATTGGCCGTTCGACCGGTCATGCCTTTGCCAAAGCGGGCTACCATGTGGTCGTCAGTGATGTTTTGGAGCACGAAGGCAAAGCGGTTGTTGTTGAAATTGAAAAGGCTGGTGGTTCGGCCGAGTTCCAACCGCTTAACGTTCGCTCGACCGCTGATGCGGATAGATTGGTGGCAGACCTTACGACACGTTTTGGCGCAATCGATTGTATCGTCGCCAATGCCGGTATCGCTCACAAGGTGCCGATGTCGGATATGACGGATGAAAAGTGGGATGAAACTTTCGACATCGATCTGAAGGGCATGATGCGGGTTATCCGTCCGGCGCTACCCTCAATGAAGGCCCGCGGCGCGGGCGCCATCATCTGCATTTCGTCCATTATGGGTATTGCATATGGATGGGACGAACATGTTCACTATTCTTCCGCCAAGGCTGGGGTCATTGGGTTTATCCGGGGCTTGGCGGTTGAGCTCGCCAAATCCGGCATTCGGGTAAATGGCATTGCGCCGGGCTACATCAGGACTGCGCAACTTCTCTCAGAGAAGCATTCGTTGGGTCCGGCAGGCGCAGAAAAAGCAGGCGAATTTATTCCAATGGGACGGATCGGCGAACCTGAAGAGATCGCGGATGTCGTCCTGTTTCTGGCATCCTCGGCAGCTCGTTACATGACGGGTCAGACTGTGGTGGTCGATGGTGGACTTCTGGTCGGTAGATACTAGGACCGGATTTTTCCATCGATCGATTTGGTAGTGTGAACAACAACAACGGAGGTGACCACTCATGGTCGATAAACTCGAACTGTCTCGGCGTAGCCTGCTGAAATCAACAACGGGCGCTATCGCGCTCGCTATGGGTGCAGGCACTCCTTTCCTCTCGTCGCGTGCAGCTTATGCCGCCGCTGCCGATCTCGCAAAGCAAGAGCTTCGCACGATCGGTCTTTCCGTTACCGTCCAGGAACGTATCCTGGCCGACTTCAAAAAGGCTTCGGGCGTTGGCTCGACGTCGGGTACTGCCGCTACGTTCCCTGATGCTCAGACCAAAATCCTCTCGGGTTCGAAGGATTATGATGTTTGGGAAACCATTGCCGAGCGCCTTCCAGCCGTAACTCAGACCAAAAATGTTGAGCCAATTCCAACCTCGGCACTTAAGAACTGGGCTAATATTCGTGATACCTTCACGAAGCCGACTTCAAAGCTCGAAAAGCGTGCGCAGATCACGGGTCAAATCTGGGCTGATGATAAGCAGACGTCGCTTTGGATGGTTCCCGCCGTCTATAACTACGACTCGATTGGCTACAATCCATCCGTTCTGTCGGATGAAGAAGCCAATACTTGGACCGCCATTTTCGACAAGAAGTGGAAAGGCAAGTCTGGCATCAACACCGATCCGTTGATTGCTCTCGGTCAGGCCGTCATGGCCATGAACACCCTTGGTCTTTCGAAGGTTGCCAACCCAGGTAACCCGAACAAGAAAGAGATCGAGGAAGCCATGAAGTTCCTTATCTCGAAGAAGAAGGAAGGCCAGTTCCGCGCGCTTTGGGGCGATTTCGGCGAACTCGTCAACCTGATGGCTTCGGGTGAAATGGTTGTATGTGATGCTTGGCAGCCAGCTGTTATGGCCGTTAAGGCACAGGGCAAGCCAGCTAAATACGCGATTCCGAAGGAAGGCTATCGCGCTTGGTCGATCGGACCATCGTTGATTACGGGTTCTAAGAACAAGGAATCCGTCTTCGCCTATGCCGATTACTGGTTGTCTGGACCTCCAGGCATTACGGTTTCCGAGCAGGGTTACTACTCGCCAACCACGAACATCAAGAACGTCATGCCTGCTGACAAGTATGCCTTCTGGTACGAAGGCAAGCCTTGGAAGGGCAAATCGGAAGGTGGCATTAAGGAAGGCGATCTTCGCGACGGCGGCTCACTCGAGACCCGTGCAGCGAACGTTGCTTACTGGCATCAGTGGCCAGATGAGTATGACTTCCTGATGCAGAAGTGGGACGAATTCCTGAGCGCATAAGCTGCTCTCGATCAACCAAATGGGGATGACGGCTTTGGCTGTCATCCTCACCCTAACTCCTCACACCATCCTTGTATCGTTCGGAGCTGCTGACCGTGGACTATGACCTTCAATTGATCAATGTCGGCAAGGTCTATGACAATGGCACGCCCGCCGTCATAGATTTTAATCTTGATGTGAAAAAAGGCGAGTTTATCGCATTTCTTGGACCGTCGGGCTGCGGCAAAACAACGACACTTCGAATGATTGCTGGATTCGAGGACATTACGAGTGGGGATGTTCTGGTTCGGGGGCTCCGGATTAATGACATGCCTCCTGAACAGCGGCCATCGTCGATGATTTTTCAGAATTACGCGCTTTTTCCTCATATGAGTGTGCGGAAAAATGTTGGCTATGGCCTTGATGTTAAAGGTATGCCACGTGCCGAACGCGATAATAAAGTGGACCGCATTCTCGACAAGCTTGGCCTCATGGACATTGCTGACTCGCTTACCCATAAGCTGTCTGGTGGCCAACGTCAGCGGATAGCGCTCGCGCGTGGTCTTGTGGTGGAACCCGACATATTATTGCTTGACGAGCCGCTCGGCGCACTCGACGCGAATCTGCGTAAGGCTATTCAGGCTGAGCTTAAATTATTGCAACGCAATCTTGGAATAACGTTCGTCTTCGTCACGCATGCCCAGTCCGAGGCTCTTACCTTGTCCGATCGCATTGTCGTTATGAATCAAGGTAAAATCGAGCAAATCTCCGCACCTGCAGAACTTTATACGAGGCCTAATACAGCTTTTGTTGCTCAGTTTATCGGGCGGAACACTATTTTCGATGGTACGGTTTTGGACGAGACGAACGAGCAGGTCCGGGTCGAAACTGAATTTGGTATTTTCACTGGCACTCCGAATAAAAATCCTGCTGTGGGAATCCAAGCCAAAATTGTTATTCCATCAGAATCACTTGAAATTCATCCGGTTGGTCGTGCATCGAGCGCGCAGCTTGCCAATGAATATTCGGGCAACGTGCTGACAGGCATTATGGAGCGTGCCGATGTTATCGGTCATTTGGTTCAAATGGCGATTACACTTGACGGCGGAACGTCGGTTTTGCTCGAAGGGCATGTCGAGAAATATCGACGCGATGACCTCAAGCCACGCTCCGAAGTGTTGATTTCATGGCAGCCCGACAATGCAACCGTGATTGGTGCGTAAGATGCGATTTTTGGATAAGGTTTTAGCCTGCTATGTCTAACGCGCAGCATATAGATGTTGGACATCGATCTGCCGTAGAAATAGGCGCGTTGATCAATGCCGGGCTTGTATCAGCCGAGGATGTCGCTGAGCGGACTCTCGCTGCGATTGCCGCCTGTGAGGATCAGTCTATTTTTACCCGTGTTACGGCCGGGCGAGCATTGACTGAAGCCCGTGCATCATCACGCAGGTTGCGTGATGGTCGGCCAGCGGGTGTGCTGGAAGGCGTGCCAATTGCCTGGAAAGACCTGTTCGCGTTGAAAGGGTTTCCAACCACGGCGGGATCGAAAGTCTTAGAAACAGATCCGCCCGTTGAGGCTGATGCAACCGTGGTAACGCGCCTCAAGGCTGCGGGTATGGTTTGTGTTGGCCGCACCAATATGACCGAGTTTGCTTTTTCCGGGATCGGCATCAATCCGCATTATGGTACGCCGCGCAATGTCCATTCGCGCGACGTTGCACGTATTCCCGGCGGATCTTCGTCAGGATCAGCCGTCGCCGTTGCGCGTGGCCTTGTGCCAGTTGCTATCGGCACTGATACCGGCGGTTCGGTCCGTATACCTGCGGCATTAAATGGAATCATCGGTTACAAAGCTTCGTCAGGTCGCTACCCGATGGATGGCGTTTACCCGCTTTCCCACACGCTCGATACGATTGGCATTTTTTCCCGTACCGTTGAGGACGCCGTTCTTGTTGATGCGGTGATGTGCGGTTTGATCTTACCGATTGTTAGACGGGCCACTCTCAAGGGTGTTCGTATTTTAGTTCCAACCAATATCGTGCTCGATGGATGTGACGATGCGGTTCGCGAAAATTTTGAACGCTCTTTAGCAAGGCTGTCCGCGGCCGGCGCGGTTATTCAACGTGGTCCACTCCCAGCTTTCGACGAAATTTTAGAACTCTCGGCCCGTCGCGGAACGATTGTTAATGCTGAAGCCTATTCTGTCCATAAAGAGCGCGTTGAAGGCGAACAGGCGCATCAGATCGACCATCGCGTCGTGCGTCGAATTCGTGCCGCTTCGAGCATGGCGCTGGTGGATTATATCGCAGCTATGTTGGCAAGACAGCGCATCTTGTCCCAGATGACAGACGAGATGGCAGGGCGTTGTTTGGTTGCCATGCCGACGGTTCCTGAAACGGCTCCGGCGATCGCCGATCTTGAGGCAGACGATGAACTCTTTGCGCGAACAAACCTGAAAATGCTGCGCAATACGATGATGGGCAATTACTTGGGTTGGTGCGGTGTGTCGTTTCCGAATGGGACCGACGCGTACGGCCTTCCAACGGCGATTTTGTTGTCAGGGGCACCTGGAACCGACGAGCAACTTCTATCCTTGTCGATGACGGCAGAAAAGATCATTCGCGATGGTGATGATTAAGCGAATATAACACGAAGTGAGGACATGATGATCGAGGCCCTACCCCATCTTTTTTCGCCGCTTACCCTCGCAGGCCATGCCATCCCTAACCGGATTGCTATGGCGCCTCTGACCCGCCAGGTAGCAGAAGCCGATGGTACGCCGACGGATGAAATGGCGGCCTATTATGCTCGCCGCGCGCAAGGCGGCATTGGTCTCATTATTACCGAGGGCACCTATGAGGTCGATGACCAGCACGGTTGCAAGGCCTATCTTTCCCAGCCTGGCATAGCGAACGCTAAACACGTGGCGGCGTGGAAAAAGGTGGCTGAAGCCATCCACGCCAATGGCGCAAAGGCTATTGTGCAACTGATGCATTCGGGCCGTGTGGCTGATCCGCGCGTTCTGCCAAAAGGCGTTCAGCCGGGCAGCGCGAGCGCGGGCCAAAGCCAAGGCTGGGTGCTCTACACCGATAGCGATGACGAGAAAAACCTCCGTGGCATTACGGGCGCTTGGCCAAAGGTGACGTTCGGTCCATGCCGCGAGCTGACGGTTGCGGAGATTCATGAAATCGCCGATGGCTTTGCAGCAGGCGCCAAACGCGCGATTGAGGCGGGCTTTGACGGTGTCGAAATTCATGGCGCCAATGGCTATCTGCTCTATCAGTTCATCCACACGTCAACCAATCATCGCACTGATGAGTTTGGCGGCTCGGCCGCCAACCGCGTTCGTTTTGCGCGCCTCGTTATCGAAAAGGTCCGTGCCGCCATTGGTAAGGATAAGATCATCACGCTTCGCCTGTCACAGAACGGCGTTGACGATTTCGGCGGCGCATGGGCTGGCGGTGTTGCTACCGCCCGCGAGATTGGCGCTGCATTGAAGGGCGCACCGGTTGATGCGCTGCATTGGGCTAGTTTTGGTTGGAAAGACAACGGCGATCCGACCTCCGATGTTCCAATGCCGGTTGCACTGAAAGAATCGAGCGGGCTGCCGATGATCGTCAATGGCGGCATTGATCAAGGGGCCGCTGCTGAAGAAGTTCTAACATCGGGCGGTTGCGACATGGTAGCGATTGGTCGGCCAAGCTTTGCCAATCCCGATTGGCCACAAATGGTTCGTTCAGGAAAGCCGGTCAATCTCGTGCCGTTCAGCCGACACTATGTCATCAAGCCGCCGCTTGATTTGTCGATTGCGTATCCGGGCAATATTCCTGAACCCCATTGGCCAACCACTTGGTAAGGTGCAAAAAACGTATCGGCTTTGACCTCAATTAGGATCGAAAATTGACGCTCAACATCTGGCGTCGACTGTTAAACACAAAAGGAGAAACGCATGACCAAGAAAATTATATGTACATTTGGTACGGATATCGACTCGGTTGCAGGCTGGATCGGTTCGTACGGTGGGGGTGACTCGCCCTCCGATATTCAGCGTGGCATTTTTGCATCCGAAGTTGGCGTGCCGCGTTTGCTTACTTTGTTTAAGCGCTACGGATTGAAAACCAGCTTCTTCATTCCAGGTCACTCCCTTGAGACATTTCCGAAAGAGATGGAAATGATCGTTAAAGATGGCCACGAAGTTGGAGCCCATGGTTATCTCCATGAAAATCCGATTGCGATGACACCGACGCAGGAAGAAGATGTTTTGGTGAAGTCGATAGATCTCATCAAAAACCTGACGGGCAAATCGCCGCGCGGATATGTGGCCCCTTGGTGGGAAATGTCGAATTCAACGGCGGCATTGCTGTTAAAGCACGGTTTTAAATATGATCACAGCCAAGGCTATCGGGATTTTCAGCCTTTCTATGCACGTGTTGGCGATACCTGGAATACAATCGATTATTCCAAATCCGCCAAGGATTGGATGCATCCGCTGAAGCACGGCAAGGAAATCGATCTCGTTGATATTGCCGCGAACTGGTATGTCGATGACCTTCCGCCCATGATGTTCATGAAGAAGGCGCCGAACAGCCACGGCTTCGTCAATCCTCGCGATATTGAGGAGCTTTGGCGCGATCAGTTTGATTGGGTCTATCGCGAGATGGATTACGCCGTGTTCGCCTTCACAATCCATCCGGATGTCGCCGGTCGTCCGCAGGTTCTGCTCATGCTGGAGCGCCTGATCGAATATATCTCGAAGCATTCCGGTGTTGAATGGATGCCGTTCGAAGATATCGCCGAAGATTTCCGTAAGCGGTATCCGTTTGCTGGCGGCAATCGTCCGGCTGTTATCTGATCGATCGTACGATTGCGGGCGGCATTTAACTGCCGCTCGCATGAAACCTAAAAAGGGTTTGACCATGTGCTCTGCCTGCGGATTTCCTGCCGCGCCCGGCCACTGGACCGAAGCGGGCGCTGCCAATGCTCACGAACGACTTCGCGGACGGTTCCGGCGTGCACACGTGCTGCAACGTGTCTTGCCCTCTTATCATCTGAACGTTCATGAAACCAACGACATTCTTGGCATTCAGCTGTCCACGTTGACCGGCAGTCACTCTATCGTCAGTCATCTCGATGACGTGTGGGCGCTGGCGGAAAAAGTGAACGGAACGCCGGTTGATCCGCTAGACAGGCGCTTCATTGGTGAAGAATGAGCGATACAGATGGGCGAATCCGATTAATTATTTTAGGTGGTTATCTCGGATCGGGAAAAACGACCTGGCTCCGGCATCAGCTGCACGACGGACAATTTCAGGGTGCATTGGTCATCGTCAACGAGGCCGCCGAAACGGCGATTGATGATGCGTTGCTCGGTGGATCAGATCGACTTGCCGTGCTCGCGGGTGGTTGTGTCTGTTGTGCAGCCAAGCATGACCTGATCGATCTCTTACGCCGCATTGCAGATGATCGCAGCCGAGCTGTGTCGACTGACAGTCCGCTTGACCTGATTGTCCTTGAAACGAGCGGTCTTGCCGATCCCGGAGCTATTGTTGAAGCGATCCGATCCGATCCTGTGCTTGTCTACCACATCGTTGTAAGCGAGGTGATTGTGGCGGTGGACGGTTTGCATGGCATGAGCCAATTACGAAGCGAACCTCTCTCGCGTCATCAAATCGAAGTGGCCGATCAACTGATCGTTACGAAGACCGACGCCGTTGAGCAAAACGAATTGACGCTCCTGTTAGCGACACTTACGGCGATGAGTCCTGGCGCTGTTATGTCGGGTGCTGTTAAGGGCGTGAGCCATTCATTGCCAGAATTTAACGACGCCATAGCGGAAACCTTGCAAGATTTTGCCGGTCAGGAACTGAAAGCTCCAATTTCACCGACGCGGCTTTATCTCGATGACAGTATTGATTGGACAGCATTCACCGTCTGGCTTTCAGCACTCCTCTATGCGCGCGGCAACGATATTGTCCGGGTGAAAGGCGTTATCCGAACGCCCGCTGGGCGCCTCTTGCTCCAAACGGTTCGTAAGATCGTCCAATCCCCAGAAATTCTGCCGGAGCAAGGGGATACAAGAGAGGACAATATCGTTGTTATGATCGGCCGCGGCTTCACCCACGCTCAATTAACCAAATCTCTTCAGCATTTTGTGGGCTCGCAGGGTGTGTAACGGGCATGATTTACAATGCCAGTTCAACGCAATCTATATCGATTTTCCTAATAACGGAACGCAGATTATTTGTTTTTACTTATCTTGAGAGATCGGGCACGTTCATAAAAGTTCATATGAGACCGGCGCCTGTTTTAGGGGGAATGTTTGATGGTTTCCATTAATTGCGATATGGGCGAAGCCTTTGGCCTGTATCACATGGGTGATGATGAGGCGCTTATGCCTCTGATTTCGATTGCTAACGTGGCCTGCGGTTTCCATGCTTCCGATTTTAACCACATGCGCGACACGGTAAAGCTTGCCAAGCGACACAGCGTAAAAGTTGGGGCGCACCCCTCGTTGCCGGACCTACAAGGCTTTGGCCGCCGCGAGATGAAGATGTCACGCGAGGAAATGGCCAATTGCGTTATCTATCAGGTTGGCGCGCTTAAGGGGTTTCTTGACGCTGAGGGCATGGTGCTCAATCACATCAAGCCGCATGGCTCACTTTATGGCATGGCGGCCCGTCAGCCCGATATCGCACATGCGATGTGCGATGCAGCGGACATTTTTAAAGTGCCTCTGCTCGGCATGATCAATACACTCCATGAGACAATTTACGCCGAGCGTGGACATGATTTTCAATCCGAATATTACGCGGATCTCGATTATGCCGATGATGGCGGCCTGATCGTCACACGTAAGCATGACGCAAAAGATCCAGTGCTGGCCGCTTCTCGCTGTCTGACAGCGGTCGAGCACGGGACGACGACGACGGTTGGGGGGCGTATTATTCAGGTTCGTGCCGACTCAATATGTGTTCATTCGGACACACCAAATGCCGTCGATATTGCCATCGCGGTGCGCAATGCCGTGAAGCCATATCTCTCCGCCCATTGATATTTTTTCAAAATGAGGATCAGACCCCATGGCCACTAAAGATCTTTTAAGCCCCCTTCCTGGCACCTTTTACCGTAAGCCATCGCCGGATGCTCCAGTCTATAAAAGCGAAGGAGATACGGTCAAAAAAGGTGAGATCATCGGCCTGATTGAGGTGATGAAATCCTTCCATGAGGTTCATGCCGATGCCGACGGTACGATCACGGCATTTCATGCCGACAATGAAGATGCGGTGATGGCGGGCCAACCCCTCGCCACGCTTGCAATCTGAGGGTGGTTGAGTGACGCGTCAGATCAAAACACTTTTCATCGCCAATCGGGGTGAAATCGCGGTCCGCATCATCCGCGCCGCGCGCGAGCTTGGGTTGAAAACCATTCAGGCGCATAGCCTAGCAGATGCCGAATCCTTAGCCGTTCGCTTGGCGGACGAGGCAGTAAACATCGGTCCACCATCGGCGGCAAAATCCTATCTCAATGTCGAAGCCGTCGTTGCGGCGGCGGTTGCAAGCGGGGCGGATGCCGTGCATCCGGGCTATGGGTTTCTGGCCGAGAACGCCCGCTTTGCCGAAGCGGTAGAGGCGGCAGGGTTGGTTTTTGTTGGGCCAACGCCGCAGCAAATCCGGATGATGGGCGACAAGGTCTCAGCGCTTGAAGCTGCCATCCGTGCTGGTGTGCCGACCGTGCCCGGCAGCAAAGGCCGCGTCGAAACACCTGAGGCGGCAGGTGTCGTAGTCGACCGTATTGGCTTTCCTGTGATGATCAAAGCGTCAGCCGGTGGCGGTGGACGTGGTATTCGGGTCGCTACCTCGCGCGACGAGTTTGACCGCTTGATGCCACAGGCTAGTGCCGAGGCTTTGGCTGCCTTTGGTGATGGCGGTCTTTATATCGAAAAATTCATCGCCAGCTCACGCCATGTCGAGGTGCAAGTGCTTGGCGATGGTTACGATGTGGTGCATTTTTACGAGCGCGAATGCTCGCTTCAGCGCCGCCGCCAGAAAGTCTGGGAGGAGGCACCAGCTGCGATGCTTCCGGCGGACGTACGATCCAAACTGTGCCAATCGGCGGTCGATCTCGCCAAAGCGGTGCAGTATCGCGGGGCAGGCACCATCGAATATCTTTATGATGACACGACGCGGGACTTCTATTTCCTCGAAATGAACACCCGTATTCAAGTCGAGCATCCGGTTACCGAGATGATTACCGGATTTGATCTCGTGCGCGAGATGATCCGTGTTTCGATGGGCGAAAAGCTCCGTATGAAGCAATCCGACATCGCGATCCGGGGCCACGCCATCGAGTGCCGGATCAATGCCGAAGATCCTACTCAAAACTTCATGCCAGCACCGGGCCTTATCGAGTCGCTGGTCGTGCCGGGCGGTGCGGGTGTGCGTTTTGATAGCCTTCTCTATCAGGGCTACACGGTGCCACCGTTTTATGATTCATTGCTTGGCAAGCTGATCGTTTGGGACGAGGATCGCGCATCCGCGATGACGCGCATGGCGCGCGCGCTGGGCGAACTAAAAATTGGCGGCGTGAAAACAACACGCGGCCTGCATCGCGCTTTAGCATCGGATCCCGATGTGCAGGCGGCGCGGTTTGATACGCAATTTCTTGAGCGCTGGCTTGAGAAACATTCTAACCAATGTGTCGAATAACGGAGGGTAGGGGAGCGATGAAAACCAGATACTCCTTTGGCGGAGATGAGCACATCTTCGTTGAATGCGACGAGGAAATGTCGCTGCAGGCCTTCTTTAAGGGCCTGTCGATCACCAACGGCGTGCGCGATAGCCGGATCAAGGGCGTCACCGAGATTTGCCCGGCCAACGCGTCGTTCCAAATCAAGTTTAATCCGGATGAGATCGCGCCAGATGATCTTTTGGCGGAATTGAAACGCATCGAGGAAACGGCCTCTAAATCGGTTGCCTCGTTGAAAACGCGGATTATCGAGATACCGGTGCTCTATAACGATCCTTGGACGCATGAAACGCTCATGCGCTTCCGCGAGCGGCATCAGGATCCGTCGAGCACGGATATCGAATACGCAGCTCGCATCAACGATCTCGGCACTGTCGATAATTTCATCAAGGCGCATTCGGGCGCACCTTGGTTCGTCTCGATGGTGGGCTTTGTCGCGGGTCTGCCCTTCCTCTATCAAATGGCCGAGCGCGCGAAACAGATTGAGGTACCGAAATATCTTCGGCCTCGGACCGATACGCCGAAACTCACCGTCGGCCATGGTGGCTGCTTCGGCTGCATTTATTCGGTGCGCGGCGCGGGTGGCTATCAAATGTTCGGTGTCACCCCGATGCCGATCTATGACCCAACGCAGACCATCTCCTATCTCAAGGATTTTATGGTGCTGTTCCGCCCGGGCGATATCGTGAAGTGGAAGCCGATTGACCGCGAGGAATATGACCAGACGGTTGCCGCTGTAGAGGCCGGCAAATTCCAGCCGCGCATCCGCGACGTCAGCTTCGCACTCGATGAATTCGAGAAGGATATCGACGGGTATAACCGCAAGCTCCAGGAGGCTCTCTATGGCCATTAAGGTCCATTCCCCCGGTCTTTCGACCACCGTTCAGGATCTCGGCCGCCCGGGCTATTACCATATCGGTATTCCGCTCTCCGGTGCCATGGACCGCGAAGCGCTTCGTTCCGCCAATTTGCTCGTCGGCAATGATGAGAATGCGGCGGGTCTGGAAGTGGTCTTTATGGGCCCCGAACTTGAATTCACTGCGCCCGCAACGGTCGCCGTAACAGGTGGCGAGATTCCACCGAAGCTCAATGGCGAGCCGCGCGATACCTGGACGAGCTTTGTAGTAAAGGCGGGCGATGTTCTCTCCTTCGATTTCTTGAAGGCTGGCGCCCGCGCCTATATCGCTGTTTCCGGCGGTATCGACGTGCCCGTTGTGCTCGGCAGCCGCTCGACCTATACGCTCGGCGCTCTGGGCGGTCATCAGGGCCGCAAGCTTGCGGCGGGCGACGAGTTGCCCGTTGGCTCTGCCTCGAAAAGTGGTGCGGCTGGCCGCAAGCTTCCGGTCTTGCTTCGCCGTATGCCGGGCAGTCCCGCGACGCTTCGTATGCTGCCAGGGCTTTACTGGCACCGCATCACCGAAGAAGCGGGCAAGCATTTTCTGGCGGACACCTGGAAAGTTGCCCCCGAAGCGGATCGCATCGGCTACCGGTTCCGCGGTGGTCAAAAGCTCGCCTTTGTGGATCGGAAACCGCCCTTCGGCGCAGGGTCTGACCCGTCCAACATCGTCGACGCCTGCTATCCCTATGGCTCGATCCAAGTTCCCGGCGGCACTGAGCCGATTGTTCTGCATCGCGACGCTGTGTCGGGTGGCGGCTATTTCATGGTTGGTACCGTGATTTCCGCCGATATGGATCTGATTGGGCAGCTGCAACCGCATATGCCCGCCAAATTTGTGGCCGTTGATATGACTGCAGCCCTCAAAGCCCGCAAGGATCAGGATGCGCTCGCCGCTTCCGTTCGTGCGGCGCTTGCCTAATATCCGCACCCTTTTGAAGGAGTTACTTTGATGCAAACGACATTCGCTACTTTGTTTGGCCGTAGCGGCAAACAAACCCTAATCCAAAAAGCCGTACTCGTTCTTTTGGGCTCGGCGCTACTCGCGGTCTCGGCCAAGGTGCAGGTTCCATTCTGGCCTGTGCCGATGACCATGCAAACGCTCGTCGTGCTGCTGATCGGCGCGCATGTCGGCACGCGGCTCGCGGGTCTGACCGTATTCGCCTATTTGCTCGAAGGCGCTGTCGGCTTGCCAGTGTTTTCGACGGGTGCCGGTCTGGCCTTCATGGCCGGTCCAACGGGTGGCTATCTGATTGGCTTCCTCGTGTCCGCACTTCTGGTGTCCTTCGCTGTGGAGCGTGGTTTAGCTCGCACTTTGCCTGCAGCCCTTGCCGTCTTTGTGGTGGGCGATCTGGCGATTTTGGGTCTTGGCGTCGCATGGCTCTCGACGCTGATCGGCTTTGAAAAGGCGCTAATGTTTGGTGTTGTGCCCTTCTTGCCAGCCGAAGCGTTGAAGATTGCATTGGCGACCGCTTCGCTGCCCCTGGTTCGCCGGTTCACCGCCAGCGATACCGATCAGACGGTTTGATACAGTTACTGTTCTGAAAGCTAAGGTTTTTAGCGTCCGCGCGGGAAGCCGTCTAAACAATGTGGAAGAATGGGGAGGAAACGGTCGATGAAAGCTGCAAAGACAAAGAAGATTGCCACCAAGGCAAAAATCTCCCTCAAACCATCTGTAAAAAGCAAGGCGGTGAAGACCGCAGCACAGCGCCGTAAGCTCGATCCGATAACGCTATCGGTCGTTCGCGGGGTATTGGAAACGACGCAGCGCGAAATGACACTTGCGCTTGAGAAAACGGCGCGCTCCAGCGTATTTAATCTTGCGCATGATTATTCAACCGCGATTTTCAACGCCAAGCCAGAAATGATCCTGCAGGGCCAAGATATTCCGATTCATCTTGGCTCTTTGATGCCCGCGATGAAGGCGGTAGCGGGATATTTCGGCGACGATATCCACGAGGGTGACCTGATCCTCCACAATGATCCGGCTTTTGGCGGCAGCCACGCCATTGATACCTGCATGTACAAGCCTGTGTTTTACAAAGGCAAGCTAGTCTACTGGACGGTGTGCAAAGGCCATCTTACCGATATTGGCGGGCCGGTTCCTGCCGGATACAACCCTAACGCAAAAGATATTTATGCCGAGTGCTTGCGGATTCCGCCCGTCAAGATTTGGGACAAGGGCAAGCCGCGCAACGACGTGCTCAATATGATTTTCACGAATATGCGGGCGCGGCGCGATCAAGAAGGCGATTTCAACGCGCTGATCGGCGCCTGCCAAGTTGGTGAGCGCAATCTGCTTGCCATGCTCGATAAATACGGCAAACCGCAAGTGGATGATTGCGTCGGCGAATTGCTGGATATGGCTGAGCGCCACATGCGCTCGCTGATCAAAGAAGTCCCCGATGGTACCTATGAAGGCATCGCCATTCTGGAAGACGCGGGTCATGGCTTTGGCGATTTTGAGATCAAAGCGACGGTGACCATTAAGGGCGACGGGTGCCACATTGCAATCGCCAGCCCGCCGCAGATCCCCTATTTCATCAATTCCTACGAGGGGAACTCGCATTCTGGTGTCTATCTCGGCCTCATGATGTTCGCGCAATTGCCGCCGCCCTATAATGAGGGGCTCTACCGGTGCGTCTCGCTGGATTTCGGCCCGAAGGGCACGATCTGCAACGCCAAAGAACCAGCACCCCATATGAACTGCACCACAACGCCAATGGAAACGCTAACGGACGCGGTTCGCTTGGCGTTTGAGAAGGCGGTTCCGTCAAAGGTTTCGGCGTCCTGGGGCCATGCGAACGGCTTGAACATCGCAGGTTGGGACAAGCGGCACGATGAGGAATATGTCACGATGGTGCTTGCCACCATTATCTCAGGCGCGGGCGCAACGCCCAAGCAGGATGGCTGGCATGCGGTCGGCCCAGAATGCTGCTTCGGCGCGCTGACGTCGGGCGATATCGAGCTGCTCGAATATTCTTATCCGATCATCATCCATAAATATGGCTTGATGGAAGATTCCGGCGGCGCAGGCGAATTCCGCGGCGGCTCTGGCACGGCCTGGGAGGTCGAACCCCTCGACAGCGAAATGACCTTCATCATGTTCGGCGAAGGCCGCCGGATTCCAGCCGTTGGTGCAGCCGGTGCGTCCTCTGCCATGGTTGAGTCGAAAGTTGGTCGTCTGGAGCGCAAAATCGGCGGCAAGGTCGAGGTGATCAAGGACAATATCATCGGCACAATCAAGCCGGGTGAAACGGTTACCAATAAAAACCCGGGCGGTGGCGGCTTCGGCCATCCGTTCAAGCGTTCCATCGAAAAAGTAGTGTGGGATGTCAAAAACGGCCTCGTCTCTGTGAAAGGCGCGAAGGAAGATTATGGCGTCGTCATCAAGGACGGCAAAAGCCTTGCCGTCGATATGGCTGCAACCAACAAACTCCGTGCAGCCGCGCACTGACCCGCCCATTGATCAGGAAAGAACCATCCCATGCGTAGCAAATATCGTCTTGGCATTGATGCGGGCGGCACATTTACCGATTTTGTTCTGGCCGACAGCACCGGGCATATCCGCCTCTTTAAAGCCCTCTCGACGCCTGCCGACCCAACGCTTGCCATCCGCAACGGCTTGAAACTGATCTCCGACGAGATCGGCGAAAGCCCGGAATCGATCATTTCCAGTTGTGATCTGTGCATCAACGGCACGACCGTTGGCCTCAATGCTCTGATCCAGCACAAAGGCGGCAAGACCGGGCTGATCTGCACGGCAGGCCACGAAGACTCGATCGAAATCCGCCTCGGCCACAAAGAAGATGGCTATCGGTATGATGCCGAATATCCAGCCGCCGAAATGCTCGTGCCCCGCTATCTCCGCAAAGGCGTGCGCGAGCGCGTGATTTCCGATGGTTCGATCAAAACGCCGATGCATGAAGACGATGTACGCGATGCGTGCCGCGCCTTCTTAGCCGAGGGCGTTGAAACGGTGGCGATCTCGTTCGTGTGGTCGGTGCTCAACATGAAGCACGAGCATCGCGCCGCCGAGATTGTCCGTGAGATGATGCCAAAGGCCATTCTCACCGTCGGCAGCGAACTCTATCCGCAAGTCCGCGAATACACCCGTACATCGACGGCGGTCACAAACGCCTATCTCGCCCCGATCCTGAAAGGCTATGTCGCGGCCGTTGACGCCTATTTCAAACAGCTCGGCGCCAAATATCCGGTGCGCTATTTCCAGTCGAATGGTGGCTTGGCCATCGGCAAGGCGATGACAGACCGTTCCGTTTACGCGATCAATTCCGGCCCAGCATCCGCTCCGCAAGCGGGCCTCTTTGTCTGCGAGCCCTTCGGCCATAAAAACGTGATCACGGTTGATATGGGCGGCACGTCCTTTGACATTACGCTGACCAAGGACGGCGTGACCAATGTCAATAAGAACATCGATTTTCTGCGCTACCGCATCGGTGTGCCGATGATTCAGGTGGAAACGCTGGGCGCTGGCGGCGGTTCGATTGGTTGGATCGATTCGATGGGGCTGCTGCAAGTTGGGCCGCAAAGTGCTGGCTCGGATCCCGGCCCCGCTTGCTACGGCCAGGGCGGCACAAAGCCCACCACATCAGACGTCAATTTGGTGCTCGGCTATCTCAACCCAGAAGGACTGCTTGGGGGCCGGCTGCCGCTTGATAAAGCCAAGGCGCAAGCAGCGCTTAAGACGATTGCCGATCCGCTCGACATGTCGGTCGAACGCGCCGCCTATGGCATGTATACGATCGTCAACAACAATATGGTCAATGGCATTCGCCGCGTCTCGGTGGAACGCGGCTATGATCCGCGTGATTTCGTGTTGGTCGGCGCGGGTGGGGCAACGGCTGCGCATATTACGGCGCTGGCGCGTGATATGGGCATTAAAACCGTCATCCTGCCGAAACTTGCATCCGGCCTCTGTGCCTTCGGCCAGATCATCTCCGATGTGAAATACAATTATATGGCCACAAGCCCCGAGCGGCTCGATAATTCGGCTGCTTTCGCGAGGATTGATAAGCTCTTCAAGAAAATCGAGAAACAAGGTGTTGAACATCTGGAAGCCGATGGATTCAAGAAGTCCGAGATCGCGATCAAACGCTCGATGGATATGCGCTATGTTGGCCAGGTGCATGAATGCACCGTCGAGATTGGTAATTTCGAGGTAAGCGCCAAGACCATCGGCAAAATTGTCGAGGCGTTTCATACTCGGCACGAAGAGCTCTACACCTACTCTGAGCGGCAGAGCACGGTTGAAATCGTCAATATTGAATCGACGTTGTTCGGCAAGGTCGCAAAGCCCGTCGCGCAAAAACTCGGACGCGGTACGCCGGTGGCAAAAGCCATCAAGGGCAACCGCATGGCGATCTTCTCCGCCGATGGCAAAGCGAAGAAAACGCCCATCTATGATGGGTCCAAGCTAGGAGCGGGTGCAACCATTGTAGGCCCCGCCATCATTGAAGAAGTGACGACCACGATTGTCATCGAACCGGATTGGACAGCCAAGCTCGATGCTAGCGGCTCTTACGTGATCAAACACAAGGGAAAATAACGCCATGGCCTTCAAATGCGATATTCCAGCACGCCCCACTGTACAACTTGATGACGAGGTTTGCCGGATCACGAGGTGGGACTTTGAGCCAGGTGCTGCCACCGGATGGCACGAGCATGGTTGGCCCTATTTTGTCACCATGCTTATTGAAGGTGTTCTCGCAATCCATGACGGCGAAAAAATCACGGAAGTTCCGCTCACGGCTGGACAATCCTATCGTAGGCCAGCTGGGATTCGTCATGATGTGATGAATGGTTCAAAGCATCCCATCGCTTTTGTTGAAATTGAATTGAAGCCGACTAGCCCATGATCAAATAGTCCCCGGAAAGTGTCATGCGTACGGGAAGGGGTGGCTTGATATTACTTTAACTGCCCGCAATCGTTAGTTGACGGCCTAGCGTATAACAGAAAGCTAATATTTGTTATTTTCCAATTATTTCAATAACATAAATGTTATAAGCTTCATATCCACAGGTGCGCCATCAAATTTGGCATGTTATAAATACTCGTGTCATATTCATGAGGTGGTCCTTTAATCAGTTAGCCATTACTGATCCGATCAACATGCAATCAATACCCAAGGGACTTCATGGTTGACTTCATCGATGCAGCCGCCCGTGATCGCTATTTGCACGACGAAGAGCACCAAAGGACCGGCGCGCGCCTTGTAGCCGCTGCTTCCGGCGGGTTAGATGGGATCCTCGTTTACGATCTCGAAGTGCTGGACCATTCCTGACATGGATTATCCACGCCAGTTTCTTGCCGGTTTGTTTGCGGAGGCGGTATCGGCAGCCGATCCCGATCAGGCTATCCTTCGCCATCTGCCAGAGCGGCCCAAGGGCCGAACCATTGTGGTCGGCGCGGGCAAAGCCGCCAGCCAGATGGCATCGGCTTTTGAGCGGGCTTGGCAAGGGCCTTTGGAGGGGGTTGTCGTTGCCCGTCATGGGCCTGTCGAGATATGTAAGGCGATTACCGTGATGCAAGCGGCCCATCCCGTGCCGGATGACGCGGGCATTCGCGGGGCAGAGGCGTTGTTGCAAAAAGTCCAAGGCCTAACGGAAGATGATCTCGTCGTTGCGTTAATCTCAGGGGGTGGCTCGTCTTTGCTTCCCTCTCCGCCTGTGGGGTTTGGTCTGGCGGACGAAGCGCTTCTGAACAAAGCATTATTGGCGTCTGGTGCGCCGATCTCGGCGATGAATGTCGTTCGGGCGCATTTCTCGCGCATCAAAGCGGGGCGCTTGGCGGCAGCCGCCTATCCGGCGCGCGTTGTTAGTCTGATTGTATCTGATATTCCGGGCGACCAAGCTTCTTTTGTCGCTTCTGGCCCCACGGTGCCCGATCAGATGCAGGCAGACGATGCGCTTCGGATCATTCGTGATTATCGGATGGAACTACCCGATGCGATCATCGCAGAAATTGCAAATGCACGGGTTCCTGATCCAAGTGCTGTCGAATTGAAACGGACCAGCGCCTACATTATCGCATCAGCGGCGGTCTCATTGAAAGCAGCAGCCGAGGCTGCAAGAGCGCAGGGCATCGCGACCCATATTTTATCGGATGCCATTGAAGGGGAGGCCAAAGACATCGGGCTGATGCATGCGGCGATGGCGCGGGAGATCGCTGGGCACAATCAACCCTTCACCAAGCCGGTGCTTTTGCTTTCTGGGGGCGAAACAACGGTAACCATCGGAGCTCAAGGGGTTGGTAAAGGCGGTCGAAACAGTGAATTCCTGTTGTCCTTCGCGCTGGCCATTGAAGGCATAAAGGGCATCCATGCGCTCGCCGCCGATACCGACGGCATTGACGGCTCGGATAACAATGCCGGTGCGTTTTGTGACGGTACAACAGCGGCCAGGTTGCGCGAGGCGGGCGCTGATGGCCGTGACTATTTGATGCGGCATGACGCCTATTCAGCGTTTGAGCGGATCGGCGATCTGTTTGTGCCGGGTCCTACTGGCACCAATGTGAATGATTTTAGGGCGGTTTTGGTGATGTGATCAAATGGTATGAATTTGATCCTGTAGAAAATATTTATTGTTCCTGATCACAAAATCATTTTCCCCTTTATGGCCATTGTCGGCTTCACCTTCGTGGCGCCACTAATAATTTACACTTGGGCACGAAATTCTCTATTTTCTTAAATTATTTCCAGCTAGTTTGGAGAAATAC
>CAIUPE010000019.1 GCA_903900975.1 uncultured Hyphomicrobiales bacterium
GGACGTTCCTCGCGGGGTGGACGCGCTTCACGCTCCGGACGAGCCTCGCGCATTGGCTTATCTTCGACCGCGGGTGCCGCTTCCACCGAAACCACAGCTTCCGTTGATGCGTCCTTTGCAGGGCGGGGCTTGCGTCCACCACGGCCACGGCCGGCGTCTTCGCGGGTACCGCGTCCGCGATCGGAACGGGGGGCGTCTTCGAATTTGGCATCCGCCAAGGTTGGCCCCAGCCAATCAATTGAGCGCTTGATCATCGCTTCAATGGCTGCGAGGTTTTTGTCATCCGCTGGCGTGATGATGGTGTAGGCCGTGCCTAAACGGCCTGCGCGACCGGTGCGGCCGATGCGGTGGACATAATCTTCCGCATGGTGGGGCGCGTCATAATTGAACACATGGCTGACATCCGGAACGTCAAGGCCACGGGCCGCCACGTCGGAAGCAACCAAATATTGCATCGTGCCAGCGCGGAAGCCATCAAGCGCCACGGTACGCGCGCGCTGGTCCATGTCGCCATGGAGGGCTGCGACGCTGAAACCGTGCTTTTCGAGCGATTTCCAGACGATCTGCACATCGGATTTACGGTTGCAGAAGATGATACCGTTTTTAACATCCACCGCATCGCGCATGAGCCTGCGAAGCGTTTCGCGCTTTTGTGACGGATCGGACGGGGAGGCAACCAGCAATTGCGTGATCGTTTCAGCCGTTGTGGCTTGGCGCGCAATTTCGATGCGCACCGGATTATGCAAAAACGCTTCCGTGATGCGCTGGATTTCTGGCGGCATGGTGGCCGAGAAAAACAAGGTCTGGCGCGTAAACGGCACCATTTTGCAGATGCGCTCAATATCGGGAATAAAGCCCATATCGAGCATCCGGTCGGCCTCATCAATGACGAGAATTTCAATGCCGGTGAGCAGCAGTTTGCCGCGCTCGAAATGGTCAAGCAGGCGGCCCGGCGTTGCAATCAGCACGTCGACGCCGCGCATAATCTTCAGATCCTGATCGCCAAATGAGACGCCGCCAATGAGCAGTGCCACATTCAGCTTCTGGCCTGAGGTATATTTTGTGAAACTCTCTTCGACCTGAGCCGCCAATTCGCGGGTAGGCTCCAAAATCAGCGTGCGCGGCATGCGCGCGCGGGCGCGGCCTTGTTCGAGCAGCGTGATCATGGGCAATGTGAAGGCGGCGGTTTTGCCGGTGCCGGTTTGGGCAATGCCGAGCACATCCTTGCGTTCCAGAACGCGCGGGATAGCCATTTCCTGAATAGGGGTAGGCTGGGTGTAGCCGGATGCGGTGACGGCTTCGAGGACTTTGGGGCTAAGGCCCAGTTCGTTAAAATTCATGGTACTATTGCCGCCTCTCAGTCGCGGCGTCCGGCCAGATGTGGCGGGTTTTCAGGGACGATTTAATCCATTTTTCGCGGCGGATCATAGGGATAGGCTGTGTAAAGTCAACCGATTCCGGGCGCGAGGGGATTTTAGCTTAGCCTTTATCGCCAATTCGCGAATTGCTTTTGCCAAACTAACGTTGACGTGCGCCAACGAAGATGCCGGTTAAAACCATTCCAACCAATCCGATAACGGTAACGGCGGTACTTCCCACGATAATCTGGGTAACTGAATCGGCTAGGGTAAACGTCCAGATATGAAAACCCTGCAAAATCAAGATGAGTGCTACGAAACCACAATATAAACTCTTGAACCAAAACGCCCGAGCTGCATAAGGCTGGATGAGCCCGTCCAGATGATCGTTTGTTTTGAGTTTTTGCTTTAGGGCGTTTATTTCGCTTTTTAACTCAATATTTTCATTCGAAAGGACACTAAATCTCTCAAGGGTTGAACTATAGCTTTCTAAATCAACCTTTGTTTGCGTAGACAGGTGCGTTGACGACAGGTCCACATCGGAGGGCGTGAGCTTAAGCGGCTTGTCCGTCACGTTGAGCACGGCCAGCGAGGGCGAGTTCAATATAATAGTCTCTTATTTCAACGTTATGTAACGCGCTATTTCGGCCACGATGGAAATAAGCGTTGAACCAAGGAGTGCCGGGTTGGTGCGTCAATTCAGACAATTCCACTGCGGAATATATTTTGAACCTGTTCCAAACATGATCAATGATGTCCGCTTCATTGGTTTTGAGATTGGCGATAAACGGTTCTTTTGAAATCGGGTCGATCAGCATACAATTCGGTTTGCCATAGCCATAATCTGGGATGTGATCCCATATCGAGCGATAAACCGGCCCATTGTCCCATGCTTCTGGCTGCTCCGTGATGAGGGGTTCATCATTGATCGCGAGATTCCAACCATGAGCAATATAAGAAAGTTTATGAATTTGCATTTGCTGCGGCCAAACATCACTGGCGCGGCGTTTCAAAATTTCGTTTGCAATGGCTCGTGCAGAAAAATGAGGCATTAACATCCTCCACGCCTTCAGAAAAATCGCAAGGTCGAACGCCAACTTACACAATGAATAAGGTACTGCGATTTGCCCCACCTGTCGGTGGAGATACCTATAAAATAAACGCCTTAGCCTTTATCCCGCATAACGCGGGCCTTTTCGCGGTCCCAATCGCGCTTCTTTTCGGTTTCGCGCTTATCAGAAGCGTTTTTGCCTTTAGCCAGCGCGATTTCAACTTTGGCACGGCCTTGATCGTTGAAATAGATTTTCAACGGTACAATTGTCATGCCGTCACGTTGCACGGCACCGATCAGCTTGTTGACCTGACGCTTGTGCAGAAGAAGTTTACGCGGCCGCTTCGTTTCGTGGTTGAATTGGTGGGCTTGCAGATATTCCGGAATATAGGCGTTAATCAGGAACAGCTCGCCGTTTTTCTCGGCAGCATAGCTTTCGCCAATCGTCGCACGACCGGCGCGCAGTGATTTGATTTCGGAGCCCGCCAGCGCAATGCCCGCTTCATATACGTCGGAAACCGCATATTCATAGCGCGCTTTGCGGTTTTCAGCCGCGATCTTCCGGTTCAGGTTGGGTTTTTCTGCCATGACCGGAATATGGTTCCCTTTAGGCTCAAATCAAGCCGGCATGCACCATCGCCGCGCGAATAGCGGCTTTGGTGGCGGCCGTCACAGGAACCAGCGGCAGGCGTACTTCCTCATTACCGCGACCGAGCAGCGCAAGGCCCGCTTTGGCACCCGCAAGCCCCGGCTCGATAAAGGTCGCTTGATCGAGCGGCACAAGCCGATCTTGCAGCTCCAAGGCCTTGGTCATGTCACCCGAAAGGGCTGCGGCCATGCGCGCTGCCGACAATTTAGGCGCGACATTGGCGATGACAGAGATGGTACCGCGTGCGCCACAAGCAACCGAAGGTAAAGCGATAATGTCATCGCCCGAAAGCTGGACAAAATCAGGCCCCAGTGCGTCGCGTTGCTGCGAGATGCGCGCGACGCTGCCCGTGGCATCTTTCACGCCGACGATGTTTTTGAGCTCATAAAGCCGCTTCATCGTGTCAATCGACATGTCGACCACGGAGCGTGGCGGGATGTTGTAGATATAGATCGGAATACCGATAGCGTCGTTGATCGCCTTGAAGTGCTGGTAGAGCCCTTCTTGGTTCGGCTTGTTGTAATAGGGTGTAACGACGAGAACGGCGGCCGCTCCGGCTTTCTCGGCATGCTGGGCAAGACCGATGGCTTCCGCCGTATTGTTGGAGCCTGCTCCCGCCATGACCGGCACGCGGCCGCGCGCTTCAGATAAGCAGACTTCGACAACGCGACGATGCTCATCATGGGAGAGGGTAGGGCTTTCGCCCGTCGTGCCGACGGGCACCAACGCCGTCGAGCCTTCGGTAATCTGCCAATCGACATGGGCGCGGAAAGCTGCCTCGTCAAACGCACCATTTTTAAAGGGCGTGATGAGGGCGGGCATGGAACCCTGAAAGACCGGACCCTTGGACATGAAGACTGCTCCCGAAAGACATTTTTTAAATCAGCGAACATCTTTAACGGCTTCCCGACCAATGGGGAAGGGGCGTGGCCATCACGTTGCCTTATTTATCGATATTCTCTCGCATCGCGCGAATCGGCTTATGCATGCCCACGCAGAGGGATAGCGGCTTGATCATGAAATTTAGATTTGGGCTTTTGAGTGGTGTGGCACTGGCCTTGATGGGGCTTGTCGCGCTCGCGCCGTGTTTGGCCGACGAGGCAGGGTTTGATCGCTTAAAGCCCGATGCGGCGACGATAGCCGCGATGACAGACGCGATTTCCGCCTATCGGAATGGCGACCTTGCCGCGGGCGATCAGGCTGCAGCCAGGTTGAAGGACCCGATGGCCCGCACCACAACGGAATGGGTAGCGTTGCGAACCGCACAGGAAAAAGCGGGCTTTGACCGGATCAATGATTTTTTGACGGGCAATCCGGAGTGGCCGACGCTGCAATTAATCCGCAAAAAGGGCGAGGAAGCACTTTACAATGAACAGCGCGACGATGCTGCGGTGCTTTCCTATTTCAAAGTCCATGCGCCGATGACGCCTGTGGGGCGTTTTTTGCTGGCGTCCAGCCTGAAGGCTGCTGGACGCGTAAAAGAAGCGTCCGACATTATCCATAAATCTTGGCGCGAGGATGCCTATCCAGCAGATGTCGAGTCAGAACTTATTGCGCGTTTTCATGACGAGTTAACGGTCGCCGACCATCGCGATCGGATGGATAATATGCTATTTGCGGAGAATTGGGGAGCCGCGCAGCGGGCAGCCGATCTGGCCGGGACTGATGCTGACGCACTCGCCAAGCTCCGGATTGCGGTCGGCAAACGGGCACCGGAAGCGGAAAAGCTTTTGCAAACAACGCCCGCAGCGCTCAAACATGATCAGGCCTACATACTGGCCGAAGCGCAATTTTTGCGACGCGACGATAAACTTGTTGAAGCTGCAACCGCCTTGGCGAAGCTACCTGCCTCAGTCACACCGTTCCGGCCGGATGATTGGTGGATTGAGAGGCGGGTCCTGATTCGGCGGTTGGCTGAGGGGGGTAAAGTTGATTTGGCGCTTGAGGTGGCTAAACAACATCCTGGTGTGTCATCGGCCAATCTATATGAAGCGGCCTTTATGCAGGGCTGGCTGGCGCTTGATTATCTCAAGGATGGCGTGCGGGCTGAGTCTTTTTTCGCGGAAGCTGAACAAAAAGCAGCAAGCGATACGTTGAAATCACGTGCAGCTTTTTGGCTGGGTTTAGCGTTGGAGGCGCAGGGCAAACCGGCGCGAGAGGCTTTCCAGCGGGCGGCCAAATCCCCCTTGCTCTATTATGCGCAATTGGCGCGGCTTAAATCGGGTGCTGCTGAGTTGGTTTTTCATGTGACGCCTGCACCGGATGTTGCCCATGCGGCCCAAGTGCCGACGTTCAGTGCTATCGTTGCGCTGATGGAGGCGGGAGGCAATGAATTTGCAGCGTCGCTGGCCGCCGATGTCGCGCTTAAATTGCCTGATGCCGGAGCCCTTTCGGCGTTGGCAGCGTTGGGGCATGCGTATGGCGATATCCGCCTCGTGACCTTAGCCGGTAAAATAGGCACGCAACGCGGTTTCGCTTTCGATCTCGATGCTTGGCCGGTGGAAGGATTTCCGTTGCCGAGCGATCCGGAGGTCGAGCCGGCGCTGGCTTATGCGATTGCGCGGCAGGAAAGCTCCTTCGATGCCTATGCGCTTTCTCCTGTCGGCGCGCGCGGCATGATGCAGCTAATGGTGGCCACCGCGCAGGAAACGGCACGAAAAGAAAAAATGACCTTTGCGCCCGAACGGCTAATGGCCGATCCTGCGTATAATGTCGCTATCGGAACCGCTCATCTTGGTGAATTGCTCGAGTATTGGAACGGTTCCTATATTTTGACGATTGCGTCGTATAATGCTGGCATTGGTAATGTGAAAAAATGGATCGCAGCCAATGGCGACCCGCGCGAGGCGGGGAGTGATCCAGTGCGCTGGATCGAGCGCATTCCGGTCTCTGAGACGCGTTTTTACCTGCAGCGTGTGTTAGAAAATCTCGAAATTTACCACGCCCGCTTGGAGGGCAAGACCGAAAGCACCTTGCTCGATGATTTAAAGCGTGGCGCTGCGCTATAACCCTATCGCTTGCCGCGCGAAAAAGGGGTGCGGTCAATGATGGCTTTTATATTCGGAGCGCTTTTTTATGCCCGTTTCCTATATCGATTTTTTCATGCCATCCAGCGATGGTATCCGGCTCCATGTGCGAATTTATGGGGATGCCTATCGGGATCAAGTTCCCGTTCTGTGTCTGCCGGGACTTACCCGCAACATCCGTGATTTCCATAGCTTAGCTGAGCGCTTAGCCGGACCAGAACATAAAAGGCGGGTGATTGTGGTTGATTATCGCGGCCGTGGCGGCTCAGAGTATGATCCGGATTGGCGGCATTATACGGTGCCGGTTGAAGCGGTAGATGTCCGGCAAATTCTTGCGGCGCTCGGCGTAAAAACGGCGGTTTTTCTGGGAACCTCGCGCGGCGGGCTAATCTCGATGCTGCTGGCCGCGACAACAAAAAATCTTATAAAAGCTTGCATTTTGAATGATATAGGACCGGTTATTGAGGTAAAAGGTTTAGCACGGATCGCCTGTTATGTGGGCAAATCCGACATGCCTCAGCATTGGGCCGAGGCGGTCGCGCGGCTTAAGGCGAGCAATCCCGATTTCACCGATTTGACGGAAGCAGAGTGGCGGGATTTTGCCTCGACGGTGTATGTGGAATCTGCGAGCGGGTTTCGGCTGGCTTATGATCCGGCGCTGGGCCAAACGCTTTCGGAGCTGGATTTTTCCAAACCACTCCCCGCCGCCTGGCCCCTGTTCGACGCCTTGCATGCAGTGCCGGTTTTGGCGATTCGCGGAATGAATTCGGATTTACTTTCCGACGAGACTCTCGCCGCGATGGCGGAACGCCATCCAGCGACGGACATCGCCCGGGTACCGCATGAAGGCCATGCGCCTTTTGTCGGGCGTGAGTGGACAGCAAGCGTGATTGCCGATTTTGTGAGGCGGGTGGGATAGAGGTTCGTTCGAAACGCCCCTGCCAAGCACAAAAAAACCCCGGCAGTTACCTGCCGGGGTTCTGAACAAATCTAAACCGTTACGATCAGAAATCGCGAACGATGAAGAGATAGCCAGTGTTGGACGATGCCGAGCCCGACTGAGAAATAAACTCAGGCTGAACCGACAAGGCCTTCGCGACTGGGAACTTGCCCCAAACGTCGACATAGGTGTTGTTGACTTGGGATTGGCTTGCTGCAGTTGCCTGAGTTTGTTCGACGGCAATTTCAACAACATTGTTGCCGAACGTTGCATTGATCGCGCCACCGAAGTTCGTACCCTTCGAATAATTGGTGCCATCATAGTCTTGCGCACCGCTGCCAAGCGCCGTTCCAGGAAGTGGGCTGGTATATTTCAAGGCGCCCTGACTGGAGCCGCCGAATGCAATCAGACCAAACGCGCCGGTTTTGTATTGCGCTTGTGCCAAAATGGCATAGCCGTTACCTGTTGCACCGCCTGCGCCGGCCAACGTGGTGTGCGAAACGCCTGCGACGTTAGCCGAGAATCCGCCGGCGGAGGTCGACAATTTTGCAATCAGATCAGGACGATTCGGCGCGTCAGCCGCTTGATCTACTTCCGAGTTCTCTTCGCCAACGGTCAGGCTCGTGTTGCCAAATTTGGCGGTGTAGTTGATGCCGGCAGTGGTGAAGCCGCCACCCGCGATGCGTCCATTGGCGCCCCACCAGCTCTGGGTTCCGCCAATGTCGGTGATCGAATCGATCAAGCCTGCTTGGAAGCCAGCAAATTCAATATAGGCGCGGTCGGAGCTAACCGTCGAGCCGGCGCCGCCTTCAGGGTCGTTTGCAGAGCTAACTGCGGCACCCCATGCATTAAAGCGCGTGAACGAGTGAATTGCGCCAATTTCCGAGTTGGACGAAGCGTCAAAGCCAACGCGGCCATAACCGTCTTGACCATAGACATTGTTCGAAACCGAAGCCTCATAAGCAACATAGCCCGAGATCTTCAGGCAAGTGTCTGAGCCTGGGATGGCGATGTAGCCAGCGCCAAAGGCGGTGCAGCCGGTTGCGGCAGCAGGGGCCATTTTCTTGGCTGGAAGATCAGCAGCGTAAGCTGCGCCAGCAACTAGAAACGCTGCCGAGGAGAGGAGAAGGGTCGAGAGTTTCATGGTATGATCCATTATCTGCGGGCCCGAGACCGTCCCGGACCGTTTCAACCCGATCACCATGAAAAAACGGCCAAGATTCCGCAACGGTATTTTTTTAAATATCGCATCAATAGACAATTACTGTGGGGAATGTTGCTTTTTTGATACAAGTTTTACTTATTTAAAATTGAATTACAACTTTTATACAACCTAAAGTTGTTTATTGAAATAATTTTAATACGTAAAAATGGATAGAAACATATTTAATAAAGTGTGAAGCAGTTGGGGTGATTTGGGGAGTAGGGAGTAGGAATCCAGTTTTTCTTTCGTTGGGAAAGACAAGGTGTCCCTACAGGTGAAGGGTGACCTTTGGTGGGTTAACGATGAGGCTCTCATTCGCCCGCGCCGCCGCCGTCTTCTTCCGAATAGGAGAAAGGCAGCTGACTTTAAAACCCTACACCCTAAGCCCTACATGCTTAGTCCGCGACTTACCGCTCTTCGACGAGATGGCCCGCGCGGTCGCGTTTGGTCGCGATATAGTGGACATTGTCGGCCGTTTCCCGCCCGAAAATGCGGCGATGGGCGGTGACGTCGATGCCCGCACGGCGCATGGCGTCGATCTTCGCTGGATTGTTGGTCAGCAAGGTGATGCGGCTGATCCCCAATTGGCGCAGCATGTCGGCGGCAAAATCAAATCCGCGTTGGTCCATGCCCAAACCCAGCACGGCGTCGGCTTCATAGGTATCAAAGCCTTTGCTTTGTAACGCATAGGCGCGGATTTTGTTGGCAATGCCGTTTCCGCGGCCTTCTTGATCGAGATAAAGCAGTACGCCACCGCCATTGGCAGCCATCTCCTTCACCGTATCGCGTAGCTGATCACCACAATCGCATTTTAACGAGCCGAACAGATCGCCCGTCAGGCAGGCCGAATGAAGCCGCGTAGGCACCGGCGCGCTCATGTCGGGTGTGCCAACGATAATCGCCACCTGATCACGCAAACCCTCGCCACCCCGGAAGACAACGAATTCGGTCTTTTCGGCACCCTCTAGCGGGACGGGAGCCCTCGAGACAATGGCAAGCTTGGCAGCTGATCCGCGCCGATAATGCTCAACGGCTTCGGCGCGCACGCTTTGCAGTGCTTCGCCTGCCAGCGTTTGAGTGGTCAATGGCACGACCACAAGTGCGGGAATTAATAAAGCGAGCGCGGCCAGTTCCAAGCCCGCTCGGTCAATCACACTGGTTGCTCCGATTGGTGCGTCGGCTTTGGCATCCACTTTCAAGCTTAATGTTGCAATTCGTTCCAGATCGATGCGCGGCAATGCGATGGAGCCAGGGGTCTGGCGGGAGACACCCAGCCGGTCGAGCCGCGTTGCGGGCAGGACAAGATGGGCGTGGCCATTTGCCAAATCGGCGAGCGCGAGCGCCAATTCATCACCGATGGCCTCAGCACTTGCAATTAGCCCCGCCCGATCGCCATCGGTAATGATAACCGGACGGCCCGCGCGCAATTCAGCAATCGCGCGTTCGACCGAAATCGGATCGAAATCCTCAAGCAAACGGGGAGGGCGACGGGTCATGTGGTAGGGGTCCTTCTTTAACCCTCACATAGGGGCTCAACGGCATGAAGTCCATGGTTTGAGCGAAAAGTCTTCCTTTCGCTTTTGCCATTGAGCGCGAATTGAACTTAATGTCGCAGGTCTTGCCGAATGCGCTCAAAGACTTCCTCAAACATCTGGGTCGTCAACACGCCGGTATTGGTATTGTAACGTGAGCAATGATAGCTGTCATAGAGCGTTAGATCGCCGATCGGGTGGCGGGCACCGTGAGCGAAAACGTGCCTAGAAAGCGGTAGTCCAAGCGCTTTCAAGGTTGTGTCATGGGCAATTCGACCTAAGGCAACAATGCTGCGCAGCGCGGGCATCTGCGTAAGGGTAGCAGCAAGAAAACCGCGACAGGTAGCAATTTCGGCCGGTGTTGGCTTGTTTTCCGGCGGCACGCATCGCACGCCATTGGTGATGCGACAATCGACCAATGCCAAACTGTCATCCGGACGCGCTTTGAATTCACCGGTTGCAAAACCAAATTTTAGCAGGGTGGCGTAAAGCAGTTCGCCCGCATAATCGCCGGTGAAGGGGCGTCCGGTCCGATTGGCACCTTTTAAACCCGGTGCGAGCCCAACAATCAGAAGCCTGGCCGTATCAGGTCCGAACGATGGCACAGGTGCATTGTACCAATCTGGCCATTCAACCCGTGCCGCCGCACGAAAAGCGACAAGCCGGGGGCACAGCGGACAATCGGCGGAAGGTTCCGCCATAGGCCTTAAGCTTCGTCCTCGTCCGAGCCCCGACGCTCGGGTGCCCGAGCCGGGCGATCCGTCGCCTCACGCCCGATGCGAGGCAGAAGTTGAACGATGTCGATAAATTCATCCGCCTGCCGACGCAGTTCATCGGCGACCATTGGCGGATTCGAGCTAATGGTCGAGACCACCGAAACTTTGACACCGCGCCGCTGCAATGCCTCCACCAGCGAGCGAAAATCTCCGTCTCCCGAGAAAATTACGGCGTGGTTAATAAACGGGGCCAATTCCAGCGCATCAATCGCCAGCTCGATATCCATATTGCCCTTTACCTTGCGGCGACCGGTTGAATCGACAAATTCTTTCGTCGGCTTCGTCACTACGCGATAGCCATTATAATCGAGCCAATCAATGAGCGGGCGGATGGAGGAATATTCCTGATCTTCAATGAGCGCCGTATAATAGAACGCACGGACGAGATATCCTTGCGACTGAAATTCTTTTAATAAGCGCTTGTAATCAATATCGAAACCTAAAGATTTTGCTGTAGCATAGAGGTTTGCGCCGTCAATAAAGAGGGCAATACGTTCGGAATTAGGCATTGTTTTTCTCTTTTCGTTTATTGAAGGAGAGCCTAAAGACTCATCCCGAGCAATGAATTGTTGTTTTATAACTTTGATCAAAAGAAGAGGGTGAGCGGAAGGGCAATCGATAACTCGATAGGCTCGGCCGATTCATTCTTATCGTGTATTTTTGTAAAGGGCGGGCGAAAGGTTCGTCAAGCGTATGCCTACCATTTTAAACGCGATTTAATTGGATTCTTTGCCCATGTCGGTCGCCCTATGACCACCCTTAATTAGGAATATGCGCAATTCATCTCCATTAAAACTTGCTTCGGGTGGGAACGGCGTGTATCAGACGCTTCATCTCTCGCCCCATACAAATAGGAGACTGGGTCGCCATGGCTCGCGTCACCGTTGAAGATTGCATTGAAAAAGTTGAAAATCGCTTCGAGCTCGTTCTGCTCGCAGGCCATCGCGCGCGGATGATTTCCGCCGGCGCACCGCTTACCGTTGATCGCGATCGCGATAAAAATCCGGTTGTTGCGTTGCGCGAAATAGCGGATTCGACCGTTTCGCCCGAAGATCTGAAAGAAGATCTCATTCATTCGCTTCAGAAGCACGTCGACGTTGACGAGCCTGAGGCGGCTTCTGTGCCGATGCTCAGCGCGCCAGGCGCGAATGGCTCGGATGATCATGTTGAATTCGACCGTATGACGGAAGAAGATCTGCTGCGGGGCCTTGACGGCCTTGTTCCGCCAGTCGGATCCGACGACGATAGCGATTGAGCCGATCTGCTTATGGCCAAGTTTAAAACCCGGCTGCCTTTCAGCCGGGTTTTTTTATGGAATTTGGCCTCATTTTTGCCATCCCCTTGCGAATACTGTCCGAACGTTTGATAGTTTGAGGCATGATGAGGCAGTACGAACTTGTTGATCGCGTAAAAGCCTATAACCCGCACACGGATGAGGCGTTGCTTAACCGCGCCTATGTCTATGCGATGCGGGCGCATGGCAGCCAGAAGCGGGCCTCGGGCGCCCCCTATATTTCTCATCCGCTGGAAGTGGCTGCCATTCTTACCGAGCTCAAGCTCGATGATGCGACGATTGTTGCAGCGCTCCTGCATGACACGATTGAAGATACCGAGACCACGCGGGAAGAAATTGATCGGCTGTTTGGCCATGATATCGGCCAGCTGGTGGATGGACTTACCAAGATTCAAAAGCTGGATCTGGTGTCGAAGAAAGCTGCTCAGGCCGAAAACCTGCGCAAATTACTGCTTGCGATTGCCGACGACGTGCGGGTGTTGCTGATCAAGCTCGCCGATCGGTTGCACAACATGCGCACGCTGCATTTTGTGCCTGAAGGTAAGCGCGCGCGGATTTCAGAAGAAACACTCGAAATTTATGCGCCGCTCGCCGGTCGTATGGGCATGCAGGACTTGCGAGAAGAACTCGAAAGTCTCGCCTTCCAGCATTTGATGCCGGACGCGTATGCAGCGATCAGGCATCGGCTCGATGAGTTGGGTCCTAAAAGCGGGCCGCTGATTGAACGCATTGAAAATGAATTAACGCAGAAGCTGGCCGCCTCCGGCATCAAGGCGCAGGTTAAGGGGCGGTTGAAGCGTGCCTATTCAATCTGGAAAAAGATGGAGCGGAAATCCGTTTCCTTTGAGCAATTATCCGATCTGTTCGGCTTTCGCGTGATCGTGGATAGCGTGGCCGATTGCTATGCGGCGCTTGGCATTGTGCATACGACGTGGTCGAGTGTTCCGGGCCGGTTTAAGGATTATATTTCGACGCCTAAGCAGAACGATTACCATTCGCTGCACACAACCGTGGTTGGTCCCGGCCGCCAGCGCGTTGAATTGCAAATCCGTACCAGGGAAATGGACCGCTTGGCGGAATATGGCATTGCTGCACACGCGCTTTATAAGGATGAGGCGACAGGTCAGCCGTCGGACGGGAAGGTGCGCGAGAGCAATGCCTATGCTTGGCTGCGCCGGACGGTGGAAACACTGGCCGAGGGTGAAAACGCCGAAGAGTTTTTAGAACATACCAAGCTGGAATTATTCCACGATCAGGTGTTCTGTTTCACGCCGAAAGGGCGGCTGATTGCATTGCCGCGTAACGCTACACCGATTGATTTTGCCTATGCCGTGCATACCGATGTCGGTGATACGGCCGTGGGCGCGAAGGTGAATGGCGCCTTGGTGCCGCTGGTGTCCACGCTCCGGAATGGCGACGAGGTCGAGATTGTGCGTGCGGAAGGGCAAACACCCCCTTCTGCTTGGGAAGCGATCGTTGTTACCGGCAAAGCGCGTGCAGCCATCAGGCGCGCCACGCGGGCTGCGGTTCGCAACCAATATTCAGGGCTTGGCCAGCAAATTGTCGAGCGGGCGTTTGAACGGATCGAAAAGCCTTATTCCGAGGAACGGTTGAAAATTGCCCTGCCACGATTGGCGCGCACCTCGATCGAGGACGTGTTTGCAGCGGTTGGTCGGGGAGAGATGTATTCGGGCGATGTCGTTAAAGCGGTTTATCCTGATTATCGCGAGGAGCAGGCGGCAGGGGCGGGAGCCAATTTGGCCGAAGGCGGTTGGTTCGGCATGAAGCAGGGCCAAGGTCTTGTGTTTAAAGTGCCGGGTGCGGGCGATGGCGCGCAAGAAAACCAATCGGCTATTCCGATTCGCGGCATTGGAGGCGATTTGCCGGTGCAATTTGCACCGAATGGCGGTGCGGTACCCGGTGACCGGATTGTGGGTATTCTAACCCCCGGGACGGGTATAACGATTTACCCGATCCAATCACCGGCTTTAACGGCTTTTGATGACCAACCCGAGCGTTGGCTTGATGTGCGCTGGGATATTGACGAAGCGCATCCTCAGCGTTTTCCTGCGCAGCTCCATGTGACGGTGATCAATGAGCCAGGTGTTTTGGCGCAAGTGGCGACTGTGATCGGCGAGAGCGATGGCAATATTGATGCGATCTCGATCACCGGTAAAACTGCCGATTTCCGCGAGATGATCATTGATATCGAAGTGTGGGACTTGCGGCATTTGAGTGCCATTATCAGCCAGCTTAAGGCCAAGCCGGTGATCCATGCGGTAACGCGGGTAAACGGCTAAAATCGGGGTGAAAAGCGCGATGCAACGGGTCGCGTTTTTAATCACCTGTGGTAAAGCTCGGGTTCAACAAGGAAACGACCTATGAATTCCGATGAAGTGATGGCCGAATTTCGCGACGCGGGCGCTTTGCTCGAAGGGCATTTTATCTTGTCCTCCGGTTTGCGGAGCCCGGTCTTTCTGCAAAAAATGTTCATTTTTCAGGATCCCGCCCGCACCGAGAAATTGTGTCGCGCACTGGCTGAGATGATCACGGCTAAATTCGGCAGAATCGATGTGGTGGTATCGCCTGCCATTGGTGGCATTGTGCCTGGATATGAAACCGCGCGGCATTTGGGTGCCAAAGCCGTGTTTGTGGAGCGTGAAGAAGGACGTTTCCAGTTGCGTCGCGGCTTTACAATTCCAGAAAACGCGAAGGTGCTGATCGTTGAGGACATCATCACAACGGGGCTTTCCTCGCGTGAATGCATTGAGGCGATTAATGGGTTGACCAGCAATCTCGTTGGCGAGGCGTGCTTAATTGATCGTTCAGGCGGTAAGGCGGAGCTTGGCATTCCCTATATTGCGCTGGCGACGCTGGATATTCCGACCTATGCTGCCGACCAACTTCCGCCTGAATTGGCCGCTATTCCGCCAATTAAGCCTGGTAGTCGGGCGCTGAAGGCATAAAACATGACCGAGATTCTCCCCCTTCGCCTTGGGATTAATATTGACCACGTTGCAACCATCCGGAACGCGCGGGGTGGTAATGCGCCCGATCCGGTGCGTGCAGCCCTTTTGGCGATTGAAGCGGGGGCGGATGGCATTACAGCGCATTTGCGCGAAGATCGCCGCCATATCCGCGATGAGGATATGGCGCGGCTTAATCTTGAAATCACCAAGCCGCTAAATTTCGAGATGGCAGCGACCGAGGAAATGAAAGCGATCGCGTTGCGGGTAAAGCCACATGCGGTCTGCCTAGTGCCTGAAAAGCGCCAAGAGCGGACGACAGAAGGAGGGCTCGATATTGTGGGCCAACGCGAGCATCTCGCTCCGTATATTGCGGAGCTCACGAAAGCCGGTATTCGCGTTTCGCTGTTTATCGAGGCCGACGCTGGTCCCATCGAGATGGCTAAGAAATTGGGCGCTCCGGTGATCGAACTACACACGGGCGCCTATTGCGAGGCGCTCGAGCATGGCGACAGAACGAAGGTCGACCGCGAATTTGCCCGCCTTGATACAGGCGCCGCTCTGGCGGGTCGCTTGGGGTTGGAAGTTCACGCGGGCCATGGGCTCGATTTCTATTCTGCCGAGCAAGTCGCCATGTTGCCGGAAGTACGCGAGTTGAATATCGGGCATTTTCTCGTCGGCGAGGGCTTTTTTATAGGCCTGCCGCTGGCCATCCGCCAAATGCGGGCGGCAATGGATCGGGGTCGCGCGAAAGCAAGGGCGCGGACGTGATCATCGGGCTTGGCTCTGATCTGTGTGACATTACCCGCGTCGAGCAGACGCTGACGCGCTTTGGTGAGCGGTTTATTACGCGGGTGTTTACGTCCGAGGAACGTCGCAAGGCCGAGAGCCGCGCGCATCAGGCTGCTACCTATGCCAAACGGTTTGCAGCCAAAGAGGCCTGCGCGAAGGCATTGGGCACCGGATTTAACCGTGGCGTTTTTATGAAAGATATGGGCGTTATCAATCAGATGTCAGGCGCACCTACTCTAAAACTTGAAGGTGGAGCGCTGAAGCGATTGCAAGCGATTACGCCTGAAGGACACCGCGCGGTGATCCATCTGACGTTGACGGATGACCACCCTATGGCCATGGCGGTGGTGGTGATTGAGGCGTTGCCGCTCGGTTGATCGATTGTGATTTCATTGCCTCCCTGGAGGGCAATGCCTATAGAGAGTTTTGCGGCATGCGCCGCTTTTTCGAAAAGGGTTGAACAGAATGAGCGTTACGCGGGGCTCGGAAAGCACGAAGCCGGAAGATGGCGGTCTGGTTGAGACGATCAAGGTCATCGTCCAAGCGCTCTTGATTGCGCTGGTGATCCGCACACTGCTGTTCCAGCCCTTCAACATCCCGTCGAGCTCGATGGTGCCGACGCTGCAGATTGGTGATTATCTGTTCGTTTCGAAATATTCTTATGGATTTTCCAAACATTCGATCCCCGGTAGTCCTTCGGTCTTCTCTGGCCGCGTGCTGGGAACGGAGCCTAAGCGCGGCGATGTGATCGTGTTTAAATGGCCGGGCGACCAATCCACCGACTATATCAAGCGCCTGATCGGTCTGCCGGGTGACCATGTGCAGATGAAGGACAATCTCCTTTATATAAATGGCAAGCCGGTGAAGAAGATGCAGACGGGCTCTGAAAAGGGCGATGCGGGCGCTGGTCTGGAAGAGGAATTTACCTATTTTAACGAGGAGCTGCCCGAGGGGCTGGTTCATCGCATTCAGGAAAAGAAGAATTATTTCAATGTGATGGGGCGTAATACGCCCGATTTTGTGGTCCCTCCGGGAAATTATTTCTTCATGGGAGATAACCGCGATAATTCGAGCGATTCCCGCTTCGAGGTTCCGTATGGCGTCGGTATGGTGCCCTATGAAAATCTGGTCGGTCGCGCCGAGGTTATTTTCTTCTCGGTTGATGGTGCCGCGTGGAAAATCTGGGAATGGCCGTGGACGGTGCGGTGGAGCCGCATCTTTAACCGGATCCATTGAGCCTTATGGCGCGACGCCCAACGCTGGAACTGTCTGATCTCGAAGAAGCCATTGGGCATCGCTTTGCCGATCAGGATCTATTGATCCGCGCGCTGACCCATATCAGCGCGCTGCCGGGAACTCCTGCGGCGGGGCCGCATTATCAGCGCATGGAGTTTTTGGGCGACCGCGTGCTCGGCCTTGTGATTGCCGATTTGCTTTATCGTTCGTTTCCAAAAGAGAATGAGGGCGATCTTTCCCGCAGGCTCGCCGATCTCGTACGCAAGGAAAGCTGCGCGGAAGTCGCTGAAATGTGGGGTGTTTCGCCCTATATCCGGCTAGGTACGGGCGAGAAGCAGTCGGGTTTACGAAAAAAAGGCGCTCTGCTCGGCGATGTCTGCGAGGCGATCCTTGCGGCAGTTTATCTTGACGCAGGGCTTGAAGCGGCGCGTGTGTTGATTGAGCGTAGTTTTGGCCCAAGGATGAAGGTAAGCGTTCGCTCTAGGCGCGATGCCAAATCGGCGTTGCAGGAATGGGCGATGGGCCGTGGCTTGACGATTCCGGTCTATCGCGAGGTTCGGCGCACGGGGCCCGATCACGCGCCGGTGTTTGTGATTGCGGCAGAAATTCCGGGTTTTGCCTCGGCTGAAGGTGAAGGCACATCGAAAAAGACGGCAGAACACGCCGCCGCGGCAGAATTTCTGCAGCGTGAAGGCATTGAGGAGACGGCATGAGCGAAGAAGATTTCCATCTGGAGCCGATGAAGGGCCCATCCTCCGTCACCCGTTGCGGCTTTGTGGCGCTGATTGGCGCGCCGAATGTTGGCAAATCCACGCTGGTCAATCAGCTCGTGGGGGCAAAGGTTTCGATCGTCTCGCGCAAGGTTCAGACAACCCGCACGCAAGTGCGTGGCATAGCGCTAAAAGATGATGCCCAAGTCATCTTTGTCGACACGCCGGGTATTTTTACGCCGAAGCGCCGGTTGGAACGCGCGATGGTAACCTCTGCCTGGGGTGGGGCAGGGGATGCCGATGCGATCGCGCTGGTGCTCGATGCGCGCAAAGGCGTTGATGAAGAGGCCGAAGCCATCATCGCCGGCCTGCCCAATCTGACGCAGCCCGTCTATCTGATTTTGAACAAGGTTGATCTCGTGGAGCGTCCGTCGCTGTTGAAGCTGACGGAACACGTCAACACGCTCTTTCATTTCAAAGAGACCTTCATGGTTTCGGCTTTGACCGGCAGCGGCGTGCCGCGCGTGTTGGAGCGTTTCGCCTCGCTGATGCCGATGGGCGCGTGGCTTTATCCGGAAGATCAGGTGTCCGACGCGCCGCTTCGGATGCTGGCCTCCGAGATTACCCGCGAAAAATTGTTCGAGCGTTTGCATGACGAATTGCCATATCGCTCGACCGTTGAGACCGACCAATGGCAGGAGCGCAAAGACGGTTCTGTGCGCATCGAGCAGACGATTTTTGTTGAGCGTGAAACGCAGCGCATGATTGTGCTGGGCAAAGGCGGCCAACAGATCAAGCTCATTGGCGAATTGGCGCGCAAGGAAATCGGTCTCGAGATTGAAAAGACCGTTCATCTGTTCTTGCACGTAAAAGTGCGCGAGAATTGGTCGGATGATCCTGCGCGTTACCGTGAAATGGGGCTGGATTTTCCGAAGGCATAATCGTTGAGAGGCTGACCGGCGATGGAATGGCAGGACGAAGGCATCGTGATCGGTGTGCGGCGTCTGGGCGAGCGCGATGTCATTCTTGAAGCCATGACGCGCGAGCATGGCCGTCATTTGGGCGTGGTGCGCAGTGGGCGCTCGCAGCGGATGCAGCCTGCGCTTCAGGCAGGCAATGGCTGCGATCTCGTTTGGCGCGCGCGGCTTGATGAGCAATTGGGCCAGTTCGCCATTGAGCCAACCAAAATGCGCGCCGCCGCGTTGATGGGGTCGGCCTCAGCCCTTTATGCCATGGCCACCCTTGGTGCCTTGCTCAGATTATTACCCGAGCGTGATCCGCATCCTGCTTTGTTTGAAACGCTGACCATCGTTCTGGATGCGCTCGACCAGCCGCAGCTTGCTGCCCCTTTATTGGTACGGTTTGAAATGGCACTGTTGAGTGAGTTGGGCTTCGGGCTCGATTTGACCGAATGCGCGGCAACAGGGGCCAATGACCGACTGATTTATGTGTCGCCCAAATCGGGGCGTGCCGTATCGGAAGCCGCCGGCGAGCCGTATCGGGACCGTTTATTGGCGTTACCGGAGTTTCTAAAGGGCGGTGATACCGGCTTTCCAGGCCCGAATGAGATTGCCGATGGCTTGGCGCTTACCGGCTTTTTTCTGGAGCGGCATTTGTTTGGTCCACGCGGTGTGGCGATGCCTGAGGCGAGGGCGGCCTTTGTCGCTTTGTTTCCCGCAGATCCGTTTTAAGGAATTGATCGGGACAAGTCGTTTGAAGTGCTTGCCGCGAATCACCCGTGCAGGGTAGCCATGGCCCTTGGTTTTAAAGGGAATTATCGATGGGCAAGCCGGTTGAACCGCCTGAGGGTTCGGGTGTTGAAGTCATCTCGCTGAAGGATGCGCTGGAAGAGCGCTATCTCGCTTATGCGCTTTCCACGATTATGCACCGCGCGCTGCCCGATGCGCGTGATGGGTTGAAGCCCGTTCACCGCCGTCTGCTTTATGCCATGCGCTTGCTCAGGCTTGACCCCGGTCAGGCGTTCAAGAAGTGCGCCCGCGTGGTGGGTGACGTGATCGGTAAATACCATCCGCATGGCGACCAATCCGTCTATGACGCGTTGGTGCGCCTCGCGCAGGATTTTGCCGTGCGCTATCCGCTGGTCGATGGCCAAGGCAATTTCGGCAATATTGACGGCGATAATGCCGCCGCCATGCGATACACCGAGGCACGCCTGACGGAAGTTGCGCGCCTGCTGCTCGATGGTCTGGATGAGGATTCGGTCGATTTCCGCGAGACCTATGACGGCTCGGAAGAAGAGCCGATGGTGTTGCCCGCGGCCTTCCCGAACCTCCTGGCCAATGGCTCGCAAGGCATTGCGGTGGGCATGGCAACTTCGATTGCCCCGCATAACGCCGCTGAATTATGCGATGCCGCGCTCTATCTGATTTCGCACCAGCAGGCGACCTCCGAGCAGCTGATGACGTTTGTGCCGGGGCCGGATTTTCCGACCGGTGGTATTATCGTTGAGAGCCGCGCTTCGATGCTGGAGACCTACCGCACGGGTCGTGGGTCGTTCCGTGTTCGGGCTCGTTGGGAGAAGGAAGAGTTGGCGCGCGGCGGCTGGGTCGTCGTGATCACCGAAATTCCCTATATGGTGCCGAAATCGCGGTTGATCGAAAAGATCGCCGAGTTTTTGACCGATAAACGGCTGCCTTTGCTCGCCGATGTGCGCGATGAGTCGGCGGAAGATATCCGCATCGTGCTTGAGCCGCGTGCGCGGACGGTAGATCCTGAAATTCTGATGGAATCGCTCTTCAAGCTGACCGAGCTTGAAAGCCGGTTCTCCATGAACATGAATGTGCTGACCGCAGGGCTTGTGCCGCGCGTGTTGGGCTTGGCGGAAGTGCTGCGCGAATGGCTGAGCCATCGCCGTGTGGTGTTGGAGCGCCGTTCACGCTTCCGGCTTGGCCAGATCGACAAGCGGCTTGAAATTCTGCGCGGGCTTTTGATCGTTTATCTCGATCTCGACAAGGTCATCAAAATCATCCGCGAGGAAGACGAGCCCAAAGTCGAGCTGATGCGCTATTTTGAACTCAACGACGTGCAGGCCGACGCGATTTTGAACACGCGGTTGCGCTCGCTTCGTAAGCTTGAGGAAATGGAGCTGAAGCGGGAATTCGAGGCGCTTTCACTGGAAAAATCCGAAGTTGAATCCTTGCTGGGCTCAACGGATAAGCAGTGGAAAGTGGTGGCTTCCCAAATCCGCGATGTGAAGAAGAGCTTCTCGCAAGATACAGCTCTCGGTAAGCGCCGCTCAACCTTTGCGGATGCACCGGTGGTCGGCGATTTCGACCTTACGGAGGCGATGGTCGAGCGCGAGCCTTTGACGGTTCTCTTGTCCGATAAGGGCTGGATCCGCGCGATGAAGGGTCATGCAACCGATCTGACATCGGTGCAGTTTAAGGGCGATGACCGATTGGCACTGTCGTTCCATACCGAGACGACGGCCAAAATCATGGTGCTGACCACCAATGGCAAGGTCTATACGCTCGACGCCTCCAAGCTCCCGGGCGGACGCGGCTTCGGCGATCCGGTGCGGTTGATGGCCGATATTGACGAGGGTGCCGATATCGTCACCGCATGGGCGCATAAGCCTGGTGCGAAGCTGATTTTTGCGTCCTCGGCGGGTCGTGGCTTTGTTGCCAGCTCAGATGACACGGTGGCTAATACGCGTAAGGGCCGTCAGATGCTTAATCTCGACGACAAGGAAACCGCCCGTTTCGCCGTGTTGGTGGAAGGTGACCACGTTGCTACCATTGGCGAAAACCGCAAATTATTGTGCTTCCCGTTGAGCCAAATGGTCGAAATGGCCCGCGGCAAGGGCGTTCGGTTGCAGAAATATAAGGATGGCGGACTATCAGACATCCGCACCTTTACCTTGGCCGATGGTTTGACGTGGAAAGATACGTCGGACCGGACATGGACAGTGGCCGAGCCTGAATTGAAGGAATGGATAGGCAACCGCGCGGAAGCAGGCCGTTTGCCGCCTAAGGGCTTTCCGAAGTCGAACAGGTTTTCGGGGTAGGGTGTAGGGAATTGATATTTCCTTCTCCTTGAAGGAGAAGGTGTCGCCGGAGGCGACGGATGAGGTTCTAAGGGTTGACGCTAGACCCTCACCCGACCCCCTTCGGGGGCCACCCTCTCCCAGAGGGAGAGGGAATTTGCTCTCTACGCCCTAATCGGCTTCAACCCTTTTCCAGCCATCAAGGCCCAAGCGCTCTTGCGGTAAAAACCGTGCTTTATAGGCCATTTTCTTCGAGCCCTCGATCCAATAACCGAGATAGAGATAGGGCAGGCCGAGCTTGCGTGCGCGCTCGATGTGATCGAGGATCATATAGGTGCCGAGGCTGCGCTCTGATAGTTCCGGATTGAAAAACGAATAAACCATCGACAAGCCATCAGCCATAACGTCGGTAAGCGCGGTTGCAAGCAATGGACCGGTGCCTTGCCCTGTGAGGAAACTATCAATTCCCCGCTTACGGTATTCGATAAGTTTGGTGTCAACATGGCTGTCTTCGATCATCAGCGTGAAGTCGAGCACGCTCATATCTATCATGCCGCCATCCGAGTGCCGATCGCCGAGATAGTCGCGAAAGAGGCTGTAATGGTCCGATTGGGCAACATTAGGAACCAGGGCGCCGATCAGATCTGCATTATCCTCCAGCACCCGCCGCATATTACGCGATGGGCGGAAGTCATCGACCGCAACACGGATCGACACACAGGCGTTGCAAAGGTCGCAGGCCGGACGGTAAGCGATGGTTTGGGAGCGACGAAAGCCAGCTTGGGTGAGAAGATCATTGAGTGGCGCCGCCCGTCTTCCGACCAGATGGGTGAAGACCTTCCGCTCGACTTTGCCCGCAAGATAGCCGCAGGCTTGCGGTGCAGTCATAAAAAATTGCGGGGGATTTTGCTGCTGGTTGGTCACGGGGCGTCCGAAACGTTAAAAAAAGACGAAGAATCACACATGGCCACAAGATTGATAGGCTCGACCAAGATCTGGCGCAAAGATGGTTGGGAGCGCCGATAATCATCGATCTATATAGAACACGAATGCCGCTCGGCAACGGGTCTTTGATAAATTAGCATTGGATGAACACGGTAAGTAGCTTTCCGGATGCAAGGGTAGGTATTAAGGTTTCAGCGAATTTGCGATCGGTTTGGGAGTTTTGGTCTATGGTGCATCGTGCGTCCCTCAAAATGGCGATTCTATCGGCCATGATTTTAGCATTGGCCGCTTGCGTGTCGACGCCGACAAAATTTTCCGGCAATGTTCCGGTGCGCGACGTTTCGCAGGAAGCGGTGGCGCTCATTAATGAGTTCCGTGCCAGCAACGGGTTGGGGCCTGTAATGGTTGATGGGTCGCTGGTAGAAGCAGCGCGATATCAGGCCGTCGCGATGGCATCGGCCAATGTATTGTCGCATGAAATTGGTGGCGATTTTACCTCCCGTATGAATTCCGCAGGCTTTGTTGAAGCTAACGCTGCCGAAAATGTCGGCGCGGGCCATGCAACCGTTGAAGATGCAATCAATGCTTGGATCCGCTCTCCGCATCATCATGAGAATATGTTGATGAAGGATGCGACCCGAATGGGTATGGTCGTTGCCGACGCGCCAAATTCCCGTTACCATAATTATTGGGCGTTGGATTTGGCTTCGTCAGGCGCGAATGCTCCGCCGAAGGTGGCTCCTGCAAAAGCGCCCAAGGCGACGGCCGCTAACGCAATTTCTTTGTTTATCCAACAATAGCGCCGTGAGTCAGCGGTGACCATTACGAAGCTTTGCCGCGACCTGTGGTGCGAAATAGGTAAGGATACCGTCTGCACCGGCACGCTTGAAAGCCAGTAGGCTTTCCATGATCGCTTTGTCGCCATCGAGCCAGCCATTTTGTGCCGCCGCCATAATCATCGCATATTCACCTGAGACCTGATAGGCAAAGGTCGGTACGCCAAAGCTGTCGCGCACCCGTCGAACGACATCGAGATAGGGCATGCCTGGCTTGACCATGACCATATCGGCCCCTTCTTCAATATCAAGGGCCACCTCGCGGAGGGCTTCGTCACTATTGGCAGGATCCATCTGATAAGTCCGCTTGTCACCGACCAGGGCGCTTTTGGTGCCGATAGCGTCGCGAAACGGGCCGTAAAAGGCAGACGCATATTTTGCGGCATAAGCCATAATTTGCACGTCGATAAATCCTTCTTCATCGAGTGCGGCGCGGATGGCGCCAATTCGCCCATCCATCATATCCGAGGGGGCAATGATATCCGCTCCCGCTCTGGCTTGGACCAAGGCTTGTTGCACCAGTTTAACGACCGTCTCATCGTTCAAAATCGTCTCGCCTTCGAGCAGGCCGTCATGTCCGTGGCTCGTATATGGATCGAGCGCCACATCGGTGAGAATGCCGAGTGTTGAGACTACCGCCTTGATGGCGCGACATGCCTGACAGACCAGATTATTGCCGTTCAATGCTTCGTTGCCTTCGGCATCCCGCTTTGACGGATCGGTATACGGAAAGAGTGCAACGACCGGAATACCCAATTCGGCAGCGCGCTGCGCTTCGCAAACGGCAATGTCTACGGTCATCCGATCTACGCCCGGCATGGATGAAATCGGCTCGCGGCGGTCTTGTCCCTCGATCAGAAAAATAGGCCAGATCAGATCATCGACGGTCAACGTATGTTCACGCACCATCCGACGGGCCCAATCAGCTTTGCGGTTGCGTCTTGGCCGATGTGGAAGCATGAGCCGTGAAACTTGACCGTCAGCCATATTAGGTACCTTTCCCGCAATAATACCTTGTCTTATAAGACACCATTCTTGTTTTCAAAGCCAAAATCTTGAATAAACAAGCCTTGTTGCACAGCAGGCCGCCACGTTGGGCTGATACATAAGGATAGCACCGTTATGGCGATCCATCTTGATGCTTCTGCAGTCGGCTGGGAGCGTCCGTTGCAATGGGGTTATCGGGTTGTGGCCCTTTTATGGCTCATGAAAGGGCTTTACGGTTGGGCCGTCTTGATGGGGCTTAATAGCCATGGCCAGGATTTCGTCCACCTTGCCGGCTGGGTGCCTTTTTTTGTGCCAATCGTTTTGCCGATCGTCGATATGATCGCCGGAGTGGCGCTATGGATTTCGTGGCGTTGGGGCGGCGGAGTCTGGGCGATCGCCGCTTTTGGCTATCTCTGCGTTGAGGCTGCTGGAATGACGACCTTTCAGCCAAAAGGCGAGGCGGGATTAGTAGCGATTATGCTGGCACTGCATGTGGTCAGAATGCTTTTTGTGCGAGCTAAATCCGAGCAAACGATGACAATCGTCTAATTTTATCCACCATATTCGTAATTCCCTCACCACGTCGAGCATAAACCTTTTATTCATTTTAATTGTTAAGTCGTCTTTTACGTGCATAACTATAATTACCTAACGTAATGATTGTATTTTTATCATGAAGTGGGTTTTTAAACATGAACAAAATTGTCAAGATTTCCGTTGCAGATGTGGGGGTTGATGCCGTTTCATCTCATCATCCTTTTTATCTCGAAGCGCTTTCGCTCGTAGAGCGATTGCACCGTTCACTGTTAGACGTCATCAAGAATGAGTTTGATCGACGGAGCCGCTCAGATATCAATCCGGTACAGGCTTTATTGCTGTTCAATATCGGGGATAAAGAACTGACGGCCGGCGAGCTTCGTTCGCGCGGTTATTATCTAGGTTCGAACGTGTCATATAACGTCAAGAAACTGGTCGAAATGGGGTTTTTGTCTCACGAGCGCTCGCGCACGGATCGACGTTCGGTTCGGATCAGTTTGACCGGTAAGGGCGAAGATATCCATCATATTGTCGCCGGCCTATATGAAAAGCATATGAAGACCGTTGAGCAGGTGGGGGGGATTTCCGATGTTGAGTTCCGACAGACTAACGCTGTCCTTGTCCGATTAGAGCGCTTTCTTAATGATCATGTGAAATATCGCCTTTAGTTGGCAAGCCCATCAAAGTTGGCAAAAATATCTGGCTTGGTCATGAAAATGACAAACCTGTCCTGAACATGGAGGAGCCATCGGTAAAGGAGTGCGAAAGCATTCCTTTACCGTCTTGGGTGATACTCTCTTCAGGTTTATGGGAATCATGGTCATGCTCGTTGCTACAATGGTGTCACGGCGTTCGTTTCTTCTTGGAACTGTGGCGGTCGTGATGGCCACCAGCCTTCCGAAGGCATCGTTTGCACAGAATCTGGAAGATGATCAGGGTGATCAGGCGGAATGGGTGCAAAATTACGATGCAGCGACGTCCAAGACGCTAGATCGATCGACATTGCCGCTCTTGTCGCCTGAAACCCTGAACGCGACAATGAATGCGCTCGAATCCTTCAAGTCTATTGTCGCCAAAGGCGGTTGGCCCGAGATGCCACACGTTCCCTTGAAGCTGGGTATGCAGAATCCTGCCGTAGTTGATCTGCGCAAGCGCCTGATCGCATCAGGTGATCTTGATGCTTCCGCAGGCCTTTCCGATACGTTTGATTCTTTTGTAGAGACCGGTGTTCGCCGCTTCCAGGAGCTCCACGGGCTCCGTCCTACCGGGCTGGTTAATTCACAAACCATCACGGCGTTGAACATCCCGGCCGACGTGCGGATGAAGCAGTTGGAAGTGAACGTCATTCGCCTTCGCTCATATGCCACCAATCCAGGGTATCGCTATGTGGTAGCCAATATTCCAGGGGCGATGGTGGAGACGGTCGAGGATAATGTGGTGCAGACGCGGCATGCTGCGGGCGTTGGTAAAATCGATCGGCAATCGCCAATCATGACCACGAAAGTGATTGATATCAATTTCAATCCGTTTTGGACCGTTCCGGCCTCGATCATCAAAAAGGATCTGATCCCGAAGATGCAGGCTAATCCAGATTATCTGACCGAGAACAAGATTCGGATCTTTACCAGCGATGGTCAGGAGGTGACGCCAGAGCGTATTAATTGGAAGAGTGATGAGGCGACGCATTACCAATTCAGGCAAGATCCGGGTGGCGAGTTCAACTCGCTGGGTTTTGTGCGCATTAATATTGCTAATCCCTATGGCGTTTATATGCACGATACGCCAGCCAAGGGTATTTTTGGTGATGATTATCGCTTCGTATCGTCCGGCTGTATGCGCGTACAAAATGTCCGCGATTATGTCGAATGGCTGTTAAAGGAAACACCCGGCTGGACGCGCGCGCAGATTGACGAGGCGATCCAGTCCGGCCAACGGGTGGATGCTAAGTTGGCCAAGCCTGTGCCGGTGTTCTGGATTTATATCACCGCTTGGGCAACCCAAGACGGACTCGTTCAATTCCGCGACGACATTTACAACAAAGACGGTTTGGGGGCCGTACCGCTCGCCACTGTCGTTCAGACCGACCAGTAAGCCCTTACTCGGCGCTCGCGGGGGCCTCATTTGACCGTTTCAGAATACGGTTGATGTCGGGCGTAACGATAGGGTCGTCAAAATTGCCGGTAACCGTATAGGCCAATACGGCAGGTTCTGCGCCATTGGATGGCGGAGGGCCTAAGGCCTCGCCCGTCAAGTTGAGGGTTCGTGCCCCGATATTGATTTGACCCTTTAGCACCATATGGTTTGGTGCGAACTTCATGTCAGTGTCGCTGAGTTCTGCTTTTCCGTCATTGGCCTGGGCAAACACATGCATCGTCTCGAAATCGGTCTTGCCGCCACGCATATCGCGGATGACTGAGAGCGGGCGCGTTTCGATGCGTTTGAGCACCGAAGCCATGTTGATTCCAGTCAACGTGCCGTTGGTGATCGCGAATTCAGTGGTGCCGGATAGAGATTTCATGATCTGATCTAGCGTTGTGCCGCTCGCATCAAAATTGAATTTTCCGGTTGCCGTGCCCTCAACCTTTTTCATATCCATCAAAGCAAGCGTCGATTGACCAATATCAATGGCCTCAAAGCTGCCATGGGTACTTACAGAATAGCCTGTCTCAACCGGATGCATAGACATCTTGCCTTTGGCACTGCCCTGAAACAGTTTGGCCGACGCTAAGGTAACATCGAGCGCGCGGTCCTTGGCCATTATGGCAAGGGCAACGTTGGATATACGAACAATGCCCAAATTTACGCGTTCCGCCGACAAACGGATATCTAGATCTTGGCGGGGCGTGGCTTCCTGATCGAAGGTATCAAGTTTCCAACCCGCCGAGCTCATTTGTTTGGGCCAAACCGGCGTAAGGAAGCTGGTCACGTCCATGTCACCAGCCGAAAGCGTGCCGGTTACAAGGGGCCGTGGACCTGATACGTCGAAGGAAATTCCGCCGGTCATTTGCACCGGCCCCAACTTGACCTGTGCATCCGAAACCGCCAGCGCAAGCGGTGTAAGATGCGCCTTACCGTCGAGCCGAAGCGACGTGGCGATATTGACGGGCGGCGAAAGGTTGAGCCATTCGCTTAAACGATCAATACGGGAAACATCGCTGACAATGGTGCCGTCAAATTCGGCCTTACCTTTCCTAAAAACTTCGCCCACTAGGCGCACACTACCCGTTGGTGCGCTGAAATCGAACGAAAGGCGGCTCGACTGTTCCTGTTGTGGATCGGGCTTGCCGAGATCAACCTTCGCAGCAACATCCTGTTGATGCCAGAGCCCTGAAAGGGAAAGGCTTTTGGAGCCATCCTTCAAGAAATAAAGCGATGCCTTGAGGTTTGACCCGCCCGCAAGGGTATTGGCGGTACCCGATATTTCGATTTTACCGCCATTCATGGTGATCGTTTCAATTTGATGGCGGGAGAGCGCGCGGTCACGGTCGTCGTCAGCGGCAAGGCTTGCTGCGAGCAGGGGAGCGAGACTCACCAGATCGGTCGGGACGAGGCGTTCAGGCACCGAAACCTTCGGTTGCTCCAGATGCATCGAGGTCGGTTCATAGCGGCTACCCAAAAGCGAGAACATGCGCAGGCCAAAGGAGACGCTCGGTGATTGCAATTCGATTTTATTGTCAAACGAGAGACTTAACGAGGAAATCTCGATAGTTGGTTGAGGTAAAAAATGTAAGCTTGCTCTACCTTCGATGGTCGAGACAGGCGACAGATCACGGCTAAGAATTTCCCGCAATTCAGCGAGGACTGGCCCGCTACTGACCGGAATCGATACAAAGCCGGCAGCCAATAACACCGTCAGACCAACGGCAGCGAGCGCCAGTTTTCGGATCAGCGAAGGGAAAATCTTAATGGCGATCATGGGGACCGGTAAAACTTTTCATCATCAATAGCCATGGTATACATCGTCACGACCTTTGCCGGAAGATGCAGGCGTAATTTCAAGCTCGGCTATTTTGATCGAGCAGGGTTAGGGATGGATTAAGACACGATGAACCAGGATGGTGGGCACCTTTGGATACCAGACCGCGCTGATCGTTTGGCTTCTAGCATGACGCAATTTATGGCCTATTTCAATGCGCGTGAAGGGCTTGCCTGCCAAGACTACCGGGAATTACACGCGGCATCAATTGAGCGGCGAGGGGCCTTTTGGTCCGCGATATGGGATTTTTGTGACGTAATCGGCGACAAGGGCACAGTGGCGCTGGCGGACGATACGATGCCGGGGGCCGCTTTTTTTCCTGATGCACGATTGAATTTTGCTGAAAATTTGTTGCGACCCTCAGTCAATGATGCCGCAATTGTCTTTCGCGCCGAAGACAAGGTGGAGCGTCGCATGTCGCGAGCCGAACTGCTTCATCTGGTTTCGCGTGCCCAGCAATGGCTGGTTGATCGTGGTGTCGGAGAAGGTGACCGTGTAGCCGCCATGCTTCCTAATCTTCCGGAAGCGGTGGCTTTGATGCTGGCAGTTACCTCGTTGGGGGCGATCTGGTCATCGTGTTCACCGGATTTCGGTTCCCGTGGTGTGTTGGATCGTTTCGGTCAAATTAAGCCAAAAATTTTTATTTCCTGCGACGGCTATTTTTATAACGGTAAAACGCTCGATGTGACTGAAAAACTGTCCGAAATTTGTGCCAGCTTGCCCGATCTGGATGCGGTTCTGATTGTTTCGTTGACCGGAGAAGCGGCTGCTGTTGCCAGCGTACTTCCGAATGCTGTTACCCTTGATGCCGCTATCGCTTGCTTTCAGGCCAAAGACCTGCAGTTTAATCGTTTGCCGTTTAACCATCCGCTTTATATTCTGTTTTCCTCCGGCACGACAGGCGTTCCCAAATGCATCGTCCATGGCGCCGGTGGGACATTATTGCAGCATTTGAAAGAGCACAGGCTTCATTCGAACGTCGTCGTGGGCGATCGTGTGTTTTATTTCACAACGCTGGGATGGATGATGTGGAATTGGCTGGTTTCGGCGCTGGCCTGCGAAGCGACGCTCATCTTGTTCGACGGTTCGCCCTTTGCTCCCCGCAGCACGGCCTTATTCGATTATGCTGAAGCCGAAGAGGTGACTTTTTTTGGAACGTCAGCAAAATATCTCGATGCGTGCAAGAAGGCTGGGATCACACCAAAATCGACGCACCGCTTGCGGTCTCTGAAAACACTGGCTTCGACCGGCTCGCCCTTGGCTGCTGAAACCTTTGAATGGGTTTATGATGCGATCAGTGACACCGTCCATCTTGCCTCGATATCGGGCGGAACGGATATTGTTTCCTGTTTTGTCTTGGGTGATCCGACATCGCCGGTCTATGCAGGTGAAATTCAATGCGCCGGTCTCGGAATGGCCGTCGACGTGTGGGATGAGGACGGCAAGGCACTTCGTATTGGAAAGGGGGAATTGGTGTGCACACGGGCATTCCCCTCGATGCCGATCGCGTTTTGGAATGATCCCGATGGAGCCAAATATCGGGCTGCTTATTTTGAACGGTTCCCAGGTGTTTGGCATCATGGTGACTTTGCCGAATGGACCGTTCATGGTGGTCTGATCATTCACGGGCGATCCGATGCAACGCTCAATCCGGGTGGCGTCAGAATCGGGACTGCAGAGATCTACGCGCAGGTGGAACAAATTCCCGAGGTCATCGAAGCGTTGGCGATTGGCCAACAGATCAAAGGAGATGTTCGGGTTGTGCTGTTTGTTCGTCTGAAAGAAGGCATCCTTCTTGATGCTGCACTCTCAACCTTGATCCGAACAAAAATTCGGGAAGGGGCTAGCCCGCGCCATGTTCCGGCCAAAGTGATTGCAGTTGCCGATATTCCTCGGACCAAGTCAGGCAAAATTACAGAATTGGCCGTTCGCGATATTGTGCATGGGCGGGAGGTCAAAAACCGCGAGGCACTTGCCAATCCCGAAGCACTTGAATTGTATCGGGATTTGCCGGAATTGCGTCTTTAAGGGCAAAGCTCCTTAGCGTTCAGGACGCGGTATCCGGTTATACCCATCCTTCATCGCCGGACGTTGATCGGGCAAAGTTGGCTCGGTCCAATTCGGCGTTTGACCCATCAGAAGGTCGATAAAGGGAATGGCAAAATCCGGATTGTCGCGCGCGTTCTCCTTGAAACTGTGCCAGAGCCTTGGATCATCGGTATGATCGGAGAGAGTAGGTAAGCGCTGACCCTCCTGCTCAATGACTGTGAGTGTAATCCCTAGGCAATAACTCACATAGGCGGACCCGGCCGGCCAAAGATCTTTCGGTTCATCCGTGGATGTCCCCACGCCAATCACCGTGAGAGGATCATAACGCAGCAACTGGGCCAACATACCACCGGCCGAAAAGCAAATAAAATCAAAGCGGTCAATTGCAGCGAAGGGGTGGGTAGAATAAAAAGCTTCAAGCCAAGCTAAAAAGCACGATCTCAGCCGCCCCTGATCGGTTTTTGCGCGTAACCCCGTGCGCGAGAGCGTTAGGGTAGCATTCCGTCGGAAAGTCGTTTCAAAAAACCTTAAATCGCGCATTCGGTGGCGCAAATCGGTTTGGCCGTGGAGTTCAGAAACCAGCGGAATCTTCATGGTCAACTCTCGGCTAATGGCGGAGCAAGAAGTTGATATTCGGCGGCAAGGTGGGTTTGAGGATCAAACCCGCTCAAAATCGCCGCAAGATTGGCCTTTCGCAGATCTATCACATCGGCCGAAAGACCGAGGGCGGCAAGTGTTGCTTCGTGGCCCTTAACGGGCGATCGCACAAGTACCGCCTCGGCCAAGCCAAGCGTGGCAAAAACAAGCATTGGGAGCGATGGCTCATTCCCAGGTGACACATCATCTACGATCGCACCGCTATCGATCAAAGCAAGGGTTGTTGCAGCGATTTTTGTGTATCGACCAAGCTCCATCGTATCTGTGACCTTGGGATTGGAAAATTGGGCGTTAAGTGTCTGCCATGCGGTGTCGATGGGCCGCTCTAAGACGAGGTGTTTGGTAAACCCGAAATGGGCCAGCGCAATTTTGGAAGCGGCATATCGAGACGACACAAAGCCGTTACGTCGATCCTCGCTGTTCCGTTGCATTTCTATACCGAAGCCCGATCCGGCGAAGGAATTGATGCGTCCTTCATCCCGTTGGCGAAGCAAAATATCGCGGGCGATATCCTCGCCAAGGGCAGTAAACTTTCGCGTTTTCGTCAGCAGGTGAGCGGCCAGAGCCAAGGGCGAAAGGGGACGACCGGACAGAGGGAGATCAGGTAATTCAGACTGCCATTCCGACAAGCGTTGCCGAATGCCACGTAAACCGTCTTTTACAGCGAGCGGCACGCGCACCATATCGCCTTGGTCCGGTAAATAAGGCGGGCGCGGGCCAGTCACCATGGGAGTGTTCCAAAAATGGATTGGGATCTTTTTACTCTATTTTGATGGATCGCACATCGGTATTTTGAGGGCTCACTACCGCGAAGGGCACCGGATGTGCTTGCGATATATGCTCGGGTGCGGCTTCATCGTCCAAAGGACCGATGGGCACGGCGATAATCTCGATTTGAGTAGGGAGTTGAAAACCAGACGGAAGCTTAAAGGACCATTCGATCCAATCGGATCCATCCGGTGTGACGCGACCTCGCAAGAGGCTGGATACACGGTTGTCGACGATGACCTCGAACATGATTTTACGTTTCTGTGCCGGGCGGCGAAAGGCTAAGGTCACCGGCAAGGTCACATCATCGACTTGAATGAGACGATGACGGCTGCTGATCGTCGAGGCCGGAGCACTTGCTGGGCGGGCTTTTGGCCGTATCACTTTGACGTCGTCACGTTCTTTTCGTTCGAGGGAATAGTCGCCCCGAAGCAGAGCGTCGGCAAAAAGACCAATGGCACGTTCGGCAACGCCGCGGCGAGCTTTCGGCCGCGCTGTAGCGTAAGCTTTCAAACGCTCGCCGAACGTTGATGTGCTGTTCCGCATCGCCTTTCGCGCGCCTTTGACATCGAGAAAAAGAGTATTTTCAATCCAACGAAGCCGCGACTCGATCAACGGCGCCAAGCCGCGTTGACTGACGCGGTCGGCGAAGGCGTTCCAGTCAAAAGCTGGGTCCTTTAGTCGGGCGATCAGTTCAATGATCCAGTCTCCCATTATGCTGCCAGCGGAATGACCGAGTGCAAATACAAGCATGTCGACAGAGTCGGGGATTGCAACCGCGATGCCGGCCATTGAAACGGCGCGTGCTCTAGACCATACCGCTTTTTCGAGCTCGGGATCGGCACGGGTAAAATGCAAGGGAACATGGTGCAAGTCGATCTCACCCCGCTTGCCCCGCACGAGATTAATGCCCGCCCGACGGCGAGCCACTTGGCGCAGAAAGGTTGCACTCAGATCGCGGGCGGATTGCCATCCGGTGGCTAAGAGAATTTCCAATGCCTTCTCAAAATCTTTTGGCTGCACAAGAACATCGACGTCACCTAAGATACGTCGCCGCGCGAACGGGATCGCTTCCGCATAGAGCGCGGCTCCCTTGATTAGCATGGTGGGAATTTCGGCCTTGGTCAGTTCCTCGATCGCGCGTGAGGATTCTGCGACGAGGAGATTGGATCGCGTCCAAGTCTGTTTTGCGACCCCAACCATGCGAGGCCGTAAGGTTGAGGGTGGATCGAGAAACTCAAGTCGTTCACACACCAGCGGCAACAGCCGCATTTCTTCCCACCCGATTGTCTCAAAATTATTCTCGGATGCCCATGCCTGGATAGCCGCCCGAGCAATATCGACCGGTGCGAAAGCCGCTTGCAACAATTGCTCAACGGGCCGTGTGAAATAGACGTCACTCACCGGTACGTTTCTCCTTGGATTAAGGATTAATCGCTGCCGTCGGGCTGAGTTTGCCCGCCCGACCGACGACCGTATCCGCGTCAAAGTCTTGGTAGAAAAACATATTAACCTTCTCTCCCGGCGCGGAGCGGCGGCGCTTCATAGATTTATGGTGGGCGCGGATGAGAAATTTTTGCAGTCCGATCGTATCGTTGGTCATGTTATCTTTGTGCCGACGATGGAAAACAGAGTCCGCTGTCTCGATCATAATCGGCCAGTCGGCTTCGATAATTCTGAGATAGAAATCGAGATCTTCTCCAAAGGACAGTTCCTCGTCGAAGGCGCCGAGTTGGTCGAATACCGTGCGGCGAAAGGTTGCCGATGCGAGGCAAATATCCAACTTACGCTCCAACGGGGGTTCAATTGTCCATGGCGTGTTGCTTTCGGAGCGAAAAATCCGGCGATGGCCGATCACCGCGGCAAGCGACGGATCGGCTTCGAGCTTGCCAATCTGACGGGCTAATTTGCCTGGCGCGAAGAGATCATCGGAGTCAAGAAACGAAACGAAGGGCGCTGCTATGGCCGAAACTGCAATGTTTCGAGCAATGGCAACGCCTTGATGGTTGCCTTGAATTACGACAATTCGCGGATTGTTTGCCGCTAAAGTGAGGAGGAGTTCGACTGTGCCATCCGTCGAACCATCATCCACCAGAACCACGCGGGCATCGACGCCTACTTCGGCTAATACCGAATTAATGGATGCCTCGACATAGCCCACACGGTTAAACACAGGCATCAATACATCGACTCGGGGGCTCATTAGGCTCTCTCCAGTGCATCAAGTGACGTAAGTTCGAAAATTAACCGGGTGATGGTTTGGGCGATATCTGCTGGATCACGCGACAGTGCCAACTCGTAAGCCGGCAAGCGGGCCAGAAGCCTATTCATCGTAAAAAGTGTCTGTGATATTTCGCCAAAAAATTCGGCGTTCATGGCACGGGTCAGCGTGTCGAGTGCTTGCCGGCGAGCCATCGGCTTTAGCTCACAAGCGGGAACCGCGGCCACGCGGGGTAAGATGATCGCGACCAACTCAAAAGATGAAATGATTTGTCCGGGGAAAGTGTGGCGCGGATCAAATTCGGCTTTTCCATGCCAATTTCGAGCGACCGAGCGGAGTTTGGCGTCAAGGTCGGGAAATCGCGCTAGCCCTTTATCATCCTGCTTCATGACCGTATAAATACGTTCGGCGCGCGGGGTGTCCCGTTGGTCGAGCAGTATGTAGTCGTCGCCAACACTCGATAGACCCTGTGCTAATCCCGATAAAACGGTGCCCGATTTTCCTGCCCCGCCGGCACCGCAAAGCAAGACCCCATGTCCCTGCGTAGCGAGGGTACCGGCGTGTATGAGTCGCATTTGGCGACGTTGCGCGGACCAATGAACGATCCAGCGGAGCGGTGCCCCGCCGTCCCAAGGTCGAAGATCATCCCAGCGCGGTACAATATGGATGGCCATTCCGTCGGATATTCGTTGCACAATCCAATCGCGATCAAAGAACGGCGGGTGGACCTTATATCCCGCGCTGGCCAGTGCAGTGTCAAAGCTCGTTATGTTCCAGTTGGGATCGTCCCAAAGCGGAATCCGCCAACCGATTTCATCGCCAGAAAGGCTGAACCAATGTTCTTCAACTGGCTTTTCGCTTGGTCGGACATCAAGCCGCGAGCGTATGAAATCGACACGGCCTTGGTTCGATGCGTGTATCCGACAGGTCGTGTTCGCAATCTGTCCATCGACATAGTGCAAAGCATCAGCCGCCAATCGATTGGTACAATGCGAAAAAAGGGCATCGAACCAGGCAGGTAGCTCCTGTAAATTGATCCGATCCGGACCGTGAAGGCTCATGTTTTTAGAACCGGCCAACCTATTTCTTCGTCGACATCATGAATCGGATCGGAGAGTACCAGATCACTCATATCATCGTACGAATCGAGGCCAAGATGCCGGTCGCCAGCCACATAAGCCGCGAGTACCGATGGAGCGGTTTCCGGCATATTCACCGTAGTTGGACGCAGTAATTCGGCGGCAATCAAGTCTTGCCCTAACGTTGTAACGGCTTCTTCAAGGGCGGAATCAGTCGATGCAACCGCCTTGATCAGATCGGGTAATGCGTGACCGGCCATCAAGTCACGCCAGAATGCGGCGCCAAGGCCCTGCAAACAATAATAAACGCCCGTTGCCATGTGTAAGATGACTACCTCGCCATCAAATTCATCGGCAACACATTGGGGAGCAGCTAACTCAAACTGGTTTACTGACATAGGCATACGCATTGAAAACCTTTAATGACCGAAGCCTACCTAACAGCTGCCCCAAGGTGTGTAAATGCAACGATGGGGTGATGTTACATTTAATCGAGGGCTAACAATTAATGCCGAACTTTCGATACGAGGTGATTATACCGGCCTTCAACGCTGCCGAAACAATCGCGGATGCAGTTCGGTCCTTGAACCAACAAACGGTTCCGCCCGAGCGTATTTTCATCATTGATGACGGGTCGACAGATCAGACTTATGAAGTAGCAACGAAATTGGCGGGACCGATTTCTGTCATCGCGCAGGCGAATCAAGGTCCGGCTGCGGCGACCAATGCAGGGCTTGAGCGGGTCACGGCGCCCTTTATCAGTTTTCTGGATGCTGACGATGTCTGGGTGCCGGAAAAAGCCGAGCGCCAACGCGATTATTTGGCGTCGAAGCCGACCATCGCAGGCTGTTTCGCACGTTGTGCGGCCTTCACGGGGTCGGTTGACGCGCCAGAGTTTCAAAAGCGCGCGGATAATTGGGGCCGCACGACCTTGATGATGCGGAGGGAAGTTGCCGTTCATATCGGTATGATGCTGACGGGTATGCCCGGTAATATGGGCGAAGTGATCGATTGGATTGCACGCGGGCGCCATTTAGGCCATCGCTTCGAATTGATCGAAGAGGTCTTGGCTTGGCGGCGAATACGACCTGGAAGTCTTTCCTACAGCATTTCCTTTAATGAGCAGCGCGGCTATTTGCTCGCCGCGCGACGCGCCATTGAGCGTCGTCGAAATGCAGCTCGTTCAGATTAACCAGAATCGCTAAGACGTCGAACGTGTTCAAATATTTGAACAAATGCAAATTCTGAATGATCAACGAATGCAATAAAGGATTGGCTGGGGGACCTGGATTCGAACCAAGATTGACGGAGTCAGAGTCCGCAGTTCTACCGTTGAACTATCCCCCAACGGACCGGATCATCTGAAAGATCACCAGCCACGCCGGTCTATGTCGGTGAGTTTCCATATCGGAGCCAAGGTCGCATGGCAAGCACCTCGGATTGTTACATGACAAAAAATTCATGTGATCCGAAGCACAATGCAAGGCATATGTTGAAAAAGTTTTATCGTTTTCCGTCAAAGCTTAATATCAATGGTGGTGCGATTGGCGGTGACGAGGCATTTTTGGGGGGGTCTAGTGATTTCGAAATATGTACTCGTTCGTGTTGCCCGCCATGATGAAGCCTAATCTCATTGCTCTGATCTTCGCTGTTGTGCTGTGTGCAGGAGCCGTTGGTATTGGCCTGTGGATGGTAAAGCAGTTGAAAATTGAAAATTGTCTCGCGAGTGGCCGTCGCAATTGTGTTGAACTTGAATAAGACGGAAGGCAGATCCTTTCGTCTAGAAAAGCATTAGGTAACGGATGAACAAGAAATTTTTAGTAAGCATTCTCGTCCTCGTTTTGGTCGGTGCTGGGGCGTGGTTTTGGCTTAAGCCAACCGCACCTGCGTCCGTTGCGCCGGTGGAGACGCCGGTACCTGTGACCCTCCAAACGGCGAGCGCGTCCGATTTTGACGATTTCGCGGTGGGGCTAGGTTCGGTTCAAGCGTTCAACACGGTTACCGTAAAAAGCCGGATCGACGGGGAGATAACCAAAATTGCTTTCAAAGAAGGTGATTTTGTTAACGCCGGCGATATTTTGGCCGAAATTGACCCGCGTACTTACCAGTCCAATCTTGATCAGGCGGTGCAGAAGAAAAAGCAGGACGAAAATCGGCTTGAAAATGCCCAGCTTGATTTGGACCGCTATTCTAAACTGGGTGAATTTGCCTCGCGCCAACAACTCGATACCCAGCGGGCAACCGTCAC
>CAIUPE010000020.1 GCA_903900975.1 uncultured Hyphomicrobiales bacterium
GAGAGGCCGAAGCCTTTATCCGTTGGTCCAAAATCGCACAGTTCGTCCTCCAATTCCGGAAACACGCCCGCATGGCGCACGCGGCCCTGCTCGTAGAGATGCGCCACAGGCTCGGCGCGCAGCGCTTTGCCGCGCGTGGCTTTAACCGGCGTGATCGGAACTTCCGCATCCACTTGCCGCAACACGGCCTCCGCCATCTCGCCGCCTTGGTTGGTTTCCACCACCAGCGCATCGGCCTCCAACCGTCGAAAAAGCGCCATGGCCTTCGAGGCCCAAGCGGCAGGCGGCGCACGTTCGAGCGAGGCATCGTCAAGCACATAGACGGTGCCGTCGGGTCCAATCCCCGCCGCCACAATCCCGCACGCGTCCGAGCGCTTGTGGGAGGAGGCGGGCGGATCAATCGCCACCACAATCCGCACCAAAGGCGGCACCTCGTCCCGAAAGCGTAAAGCCTCGATCCCCATGCGCGACCAAAGCGCGTCCTGCCGCTCTTCAATCATCTCGCCTTCAAGCTCTTGGCGCCCCAGCCTCGTTCCCGCATAGCGTTTAACCACGGCGTCCAAAAAAGCGGGCGCGAGATGGTAGATGTTATCCTTTGTCTTGGATCGCGTCAGCGCCGTTGCTGGGTCGGCTATCAAACGTTTCAAGAGCGGCGTCGGCCTCGGTGTTGTGGTCACCGTCTGCCGTGGGCGGGTGCCTAGCCGCAAGCCAAATTGCAATTGGTCAAAGGTCTCCTCCGCCAATCGCCATTTGCCGATTTCATCGAGCCAGGCGGCTTCAAATTGCGGTCCGCGCAGGCTTTCCGGGTCTTCGGCCGAGAAGGCATGGGCGACCGCGCCATTCGGCCATTCCAGCCGCCTTCGCGCTGGCTGCCAGCGGGGCCGCTCGTCGCGCGAATGGACGCTTAAAAGGCCCGATACGCCTTCAATCATCACCTCGCGCACATCGTTTTGCGTCTCGCCCACAAGCGCAATACGCGTTACGGGCTTATCCGCGAAAGGCGGCTTGCCAAGCGCCAAGCCCCGCACCCATTCCGCCCCCGTCCGCGTCTTGCCCGCGCCGCGACCGCCCAAGACCAGCCACACCGTCCAAGGCAGCCCCGTTTGCGAGGTTTCAGGCGGTAATTGATCGGTTCGCGCCCAGACCTGCCACTCACCCAGCATCGCTTCAATCGTAACCGCCGGAAGTCCCGATAAAAGTTCAGGCAGCAGGCCCTCGCTTTCGGAGGCCAGCAAGACGTCGAGCCAATTCGTCGGCAAGATCGCTGGCGAAGCCGGACGAGGAGGCCTCTTGGTCTGGCTTTCCATCCGGTGCTCCGTTTTTCGAGGCCCCGCGGCCTTCGGATTCGGCTCTGTCGAGCGCCGTCAAATCTCGTAGTGTTCTGACCAACGTCGCCACCGCGCGCGCATCGTCATGCGCGCTTGATGCTGCCGCTGCCCTGTCATTGAACCCTATTACGCGCATCTCGATCTCGTTGATCTGAATATGGGCTGCGGCCCATGCCCGTGCCACCAGCGCCGCGCGCTCCGGACATTCGGCGAGCCCGGTACACGGCTTGCCCAGCCAGCGCATCGGCCGAGGCCCGTCCGGCGCTTTGCCCCCACGGCGCGGCCGCCACCCCTGACTGCGCGAGTAAATCTGGATGGTCGCGGGCGACACACCCATCTTGGTGGCAATCGCATTCAGCGACATCGGCGAACTTTCGTAGAGGCGTCGGATTTCAAGGGTCTGATCTCGTGTCAGTCGTCGCATGGCGATGATCCTTGTCGAGAAATGCAAAGCTCAGGCTGGAATTAAAAAAGGCGGGCGCCGACAAAACGGGCCCGCCATTTGGTTACACCAGTGGAGCATGCCGAAGTACTACACGACCACCGTTTCGATGTCAAGGATAAAAATCCTATTTATTGTAAATTTTCTTGTTTGCTCGTAATCGGTCCAATTCGAGCGCAACGGCGAGCCGGAATTCTTCCGGATCGCGCGGGCAAGCCCGCGGATCGTCTTCCGTAAACACATGGTCTTGCGGGGACGCCCGACGCTCGATTGAACGATCGACCCCGTTGACTGATAGCAAAGCTTGGTCGCGCGAAGGCGAGGTTTTCGTTGTGATTGGAGCAACGATCGGATGACCCGCTGGCCTTTCTTCCGTATAAAAAAGTGGGTCCGAGCTTCGGCGTTTTGCTATCCTTGGTATGGTTAAAATCTCTATATCCATAAGCGATTGATCAGATTTTGGCATGACATGTGTCTCGTCTGTTGAAGGAAAAACATACGCGAGCACACGCGGTACAAAAGTCTCGCGTCCGAAAATCGGTCTGCCCTTCCAACCGGATCTTGCCCGCCCCTGAGCAACCCTCCCCTCCCGAAAAGCGGTCGGTTTGGGTTCGATGCCATGCCTGGCGGTCAGAAGGACCGAACGAAGACTTAACCTTACGTTAAATCACGCGAAGTGTAAACGAATTATTTCCTAGTATGGGTTATCATGCATAAAATGGTCGGCAAGCCAAAAATCTGGTCGACACTTCACGCACGGCTTGGCCGCGACTTCGCCCGCTTTGGCCATGCCAAAGGCCATTGCCGGATGCGGTCAACCACGTCTTCGACCGCAACATCGTCCTCGCTCGCATGAATTCGTCCTCGCACGGACACGCCCGCCTCGATCACCGTCTCAGGGCGTCCTGACACCAACGGATGCCACCAAGGCAAATCCATGCCTTCGGCCAATAGGCGATAGGCGCATGTCGGCGGAAGCCACCCGAGCGAGCGAGCCTCGGAGGGGGTCAGTCGGACACAATCGGAAACAATCGACTGGCGGTTCGCGTAATCGCGACATTGGCACGTTTCAGCGTTCAACAAACGGCAAGCAATATCAGTCGCATAATATTGGCCCGTGTCCTCGTCTTCGAGTTTAACGAGACAGCACCGCCCGCATCCGTCACACAGGCTTTCCCATTCCTCGCCCGACATTTCTTCGAGCGTTTTCTGCTTCCAGAACGGCACGTTAGGCCCTGCGCTCGCGACGTCAACCATTGTAGACCTACCTAACCTAACATACCGCACCTAACCTTTGAAAAGATTATGGCACGGTTTCTCCATCGGCTGGAAGCGCGGGTTCGTCACACTATCCTTTTCGGACGATTTTTTTACCGTTGTGGGGCGGTTCACCGGCGCAATCGGTTCCCTTGGCAACCTCGACGCGCAAATCGGCAATGGCACCGATCACGGATGTGGCGGCCTCGTCCGGTGAAGCTGCAAAGAGTCGCTCGACCGCTAAATGATAGGCCTCAACCCGCTGCGGCAAGGCCCGCTCGACTGCCTCGCCGATTGCCGCATTATTCATGACCCGACTATTCGCCTCTTGCCCCTGAAGCCGTGTGACGTCGGATGCGAACTCCAGTGAGGCCAACCGTAAGGCGTCGGCTTTTGCCACACGACAAGCGGCATGCCTGAACAGCGGAATCAAGACCAGATCATTCCGGGCATCGCGTTCGATCCGCTTGTAACGCGCTGTAACAGAAAGATCCGCATGTCCGGCGACGCGCCCGTAATAGAACTCGGCATTCACGCCAAGGGCAGCCTCAAAGGCATCCAGAGTCGGATATATCGGCTTTTCGGGATTGCTTATGAGTGCAACCGCCCGATTACGAAATTCAATTTCACTATCCGTCAGCGTCGCGCGCGATCCAAACCAATCCGGCGGCGCATCGATGCCCTGCTTGCCCTCGAAAAGGCCGATCCGACGTCGACCAAAATCGCCGGTTTCCACGCAACCGGCAACAAAAAAAACAAAACTGAAAATGAACCCAAATCGCGCAGCGTTAATGCATAGCATTTCCTATAGGCCGCGCTTCCGCTTTGTCGCTTTTAAGTTGTGTGAAAACTTTTTTCGCGTATTGCGTGATTTTTTTATTTTGTAAATCGATTTTTCTAAAGTTGAATACCTAATTCCTGGGAATATAACGATCTCACATACTTTATTTTCAGTTGATTTTTGAAAATTTTGGTTATATTTTTCAACAGCTTTAAATGGTAATATGTTCGACATGCTTTATACTCCGTTAGGTCATTGGGATTCGGCATTTCATAAATATGGCGCTCACATGGTTAATGCTTTGCTAACGATTGCTGTTTTAAGAACTCAAAAGCGTAGTTTTTGTAACTGTGGTTTGAGGAACGGGTTAACGGTATGACAAACGCTTTTGAAGCACCCCGCGTTGCATACGGATCTGAGCCAACAGCCTTCATCCCAGCAGCGGTGCCTCAGTCTTCGGGCACCATTCGCCGCAATCTTGACGATCTCATTCTACATTTACCGCGCACCTCCGAGGCTGTGGCGACCGTGTGCGCAAAAAAACTGGTTCAAGCGGGTCTCGTTACCCCCCACTTGGTTGCCTTGTTTTTAAACCGTCAGGATCGCTCTTCCTTGGTCATTTTGTCCGAGGATGTCAGCATTTCGTCAGATACCCTGCATCGATTTGCCCGCTCGGGTTCGCCGCTGATGGCCCGTGCGATTGCAGCGCGTCATGATTTGACGGAGGATGCAATCTCATTGCTGCTTGCCCGCAAGGATCCGGTCATTGATCACATCCTTGCAGAACAATCCGGCGTCGACCTTTCCGTTGCGGCGCTCGAGGTGCTGGCTCGTCGCGCGGTCGACCATCCAGCCTTGGCAAAAAGTGTATTGTCGCGCTCTGATCTTACGCCCGTCATGCGCGCCGCCTTGTTTGTGCATGCATCGCCCCGTCAACGCATTGAGATTTTGGCGGTAGCCAATGCGCTTGGAACCTCTAAACCACACCTCTTGGTCGGATCCCGTATCGACGATATCCGGCTTGCGATTGAAACTGGCAATGCTCCAGCCTTGACCGAGTGCCTCGCGACCCTTCACGGGGTACCCTATGATGTGCTCTATCGCCTCTTGGGCGAAACCTCAGGTGCCTTGTTGGCCTTAGCCTTGATCGCGGCCGAGACGCCCGTTCACCTTATCAAAAAGGCATGTCTGTCAAGTTCATTCCGCCGCATCGGCATGCCGGGCGGGGTGGATGACGTGTTGGAGACCACCCATACCGGTGCGGCCCGCTGGATCATGGCCGCGCATGCCAAAATGGTTGCGCCCGTCAAACAACCCGTCGCCTCGAACGCACGTAATCTCCAAGAAGTGGAACGGCTGATCGCGTAACGCGCTAAGCTTAAAATTCGAGAAATGAACGCCCTACAGTGTCTTCGATCTCGACCCACCACAGATCGGAATCAAACCTTATTTCCCGTTCCATTCTTTCCTCCACCGTCATGGCTTCGACATCAAGCAGCAAAGGCTCGAAGTGGCGCCCTTCCGGTTCGGTCTGCGTCAGATCAGGAGGGGCGGGACCTAAAAGCGACGAACGGCCATCCAGTCTGTCAATCTTGATGAAAATCGCCCCGGCTTCGGCGGCCCCCCGACGGCGCAAGACCGCAACCATACCCGCGACAGCGCACCGCCTTAAATAGGCTGAAACCCAGATATCGGACCGAAGGCGTGCCGACATCGCCTGTTAGTCCAACGCGAGGCCGGAGGCTTTCGCAAGCAACGGCTTTGTTACTGGATCGACCTCGCCGGTAGGGGACAAGTGGTGATCCTTTTGAAAATGCAACACGGCATCCCGCAACGCCGCGGATTTCAATCCGTCGGGCGAAACGGGGCCATAGCCCATTTTGTTCAGCGCGCGTTGTGCACCCAGAATAATTTTTTCAGGCTTTGAATTGGTTTGCGCAACCAAGGCCGCTACCGGATCGGCGGACACGGTATCCGAAATGGCTTGGGGCGGTACGAACACCTGCTTGGGATCAGCAGAGGCCACCACACTGACGGGCACGCTGACCTTTGGCGAAGCAACGATCGGGGACGACGATGGGAACGGAACGGGGACCGCTTCCACTTTATCCGGACGACGCGGCGGCTGCGGCGCGCTTTCGAGCGCGGGCGAATTTTCGCCATTTGAGCGGAACATCAAGCTGAACGGATTCAAACTCCCTGCTCCCCGCCAAACCGTCGACAAGTCAATCAAAGAGGCAGGCCTAACCGCTTTTTGAAGGTAGAGCGCATTGGTCACAAACGCGGTCATCGCGCCGAGCATGACCAAGCCCACCAGCAGTCGACCTGGAGCGGCCAACAGGCGGTGCGTCGATTGCTCGGGTTCTCGAAAATCGGCGCTATGGTCATTTGGCCCTTCATAAGCGAGATGTGGCTCGTCATCGACGACTGGTTCACGGCGACGCTGGTGATCACGCATAACGGCGAACTCGGGATTGGCTATCAAGCGGTTGAACATCGGAGGAAAGCGATTGCGCCGGCACGGTAAGCGTCACAATGACACGTGTCCCCGCACCGGGCCGGCTCATGATATCGAATTGCCCATTATGGCGCTGAACAATGTCCCTCACGATACCGAGACCAAGGCCCTGGCCCTCAGGCAAATGGCGCCCTTTCACCGAACCGCGGAAATACGGCTCGCCCAAGCGCGTCATATCGTCATAAGCGACACCCTCGCCATTGTCCTCGACAATCAGCCTAATCTTGTCGCCTTCACGCGTTGCACGCACGGTTACGGTTCCCTCGGGCGCAAATTTTAACGCATTGGAAATCAGATTGATCAAGACCTGCCTGAACGCGTGACGGCTACCCGCAAAGGCGGGCACATCGCCATCGACATACCAGCTCAGGCGAGCGCGTTGGGCTTCTATGGTCAGACGCATAATACCGACGGCGTCATCCATTAGGTCCGCCCAGTCGATCCAGTCGGCAGCCTCATCGCTGACCACCGGTGTATTCGGCGCACCGGGCAGGCTGTTCACGAGATCGAGCATATGGCTAGCCGACGTTCCAATAATCCGCGCATAATCGCCCCGCTTCGGATCGTTATGGGCAATGATCGCGGCATCGCCCAGACATTCGGCAAAACCGATAATGGCCGTTAGCGGCGTGCGCAGCTCATGACCAAGTCGTGCGACCTCTAGCGACGCAGGGGGCTGAACAGACGTGACAGATCGCGCCTCGCTCATTGGCCGGTAACAGGCCATAATTTCCGAACCACCGGTTACGGGATCGCTCACCAAACGGGAAAAGCGGATCTCAAAATCACGATAGGGATCAGGGCCCATATGGCCCTCCGCCCCCTCCTCGCAACGGATGCGGACACGCGCAACGGTTTGCGCCGCCCCGTGCATAACGTCTGACAGCGCTTTCAGGAAGGCGGGGCCACTGCCCAGATGCAATCGCGTAATCACCGTTTTATCGCCCAACCCGTCAGGATCAATCCCGATCAGCCGGCAAAACAGCGCGTTTGAACCGATGACGGAACCGCTTTCGTCGTGGCGAACGATACCTGCGTCGGTCAGACCGGATAGCGTGCGCCACCGATCATCCGAGAAGCGGGCTTTGACCTCGCCTTTCGCTTCCCGAAGGGTCCAGTATAATGCGCCCCAATAGGTCGCAATCAAGGCCAAAAGGTCCATGGTAACGGGCGCACTCGTTATCGGCCAATGGCCCGCGGCAAGCACCGTTCCCATGCTCAATGCAATCACGACCGCTGCTAGACCAGCGCCGAAACTCCCGCACAACATCGCTCCTTCGAGGATAAAGGGAAGAAGCGTGAGCGGGCTACCCGACGTCCCGACCAGCCATGGCAAGGCAGCAAAGCCAACCAGCGACACGGTCAATCCGGCACGCAATCCGCCAAGCCGCGAAACGGCCACCGCCGTGACAAGCTGGAACGCGAGGAGCGCACCCACCGTCAACACGGCCCGCGGAAAAGCGGCAGGCATCGCCATCCAAAGCAAGATAGCGCCAAGCCCCGCTATGCCCAAAGTCAAACGCGAACCAATAAACCAGCGATGCGCTCTAAACCTGGCATCCGATACCGTCACCGAGCGATGAACCCAATCGCCCAGTCCCTCTATCAAGCGCTCCGCGAACGGAAATCCACTCACCACGTCTTGCTCCCATCCTGTCCGAAAGCCGGACTCTCGTCATCGGCAACAATGTGACGCGTGGAGTTTAAACCTTCCCTAAATTTCATCAGCGGCATTTTCGCGTATTTGATCAAACGTTAACATTACCCCCGTCAAAGGTTAATAAAACCGACAATTTACCCCTGAAACTTAGGCCTTCATTAACCACGCCTGCAATCTCTGCGTGTTGTTACCTTATTGCATCGCATTGGAAGATTTGCAGGCGCGCCCACAAAGCCTACAAAGAACCTACACAGTTTCGTGGCCAAAAAAGTTACACCCATGGGTTTCGTGATCAGAGCGCTGTTTGTGATCGGCGTTCTTTATCTCATATCGCCGCTTCGCGCGTCGTTACCGGACTGGCTTGCCAAACCTTCGGCGGCATCGCTTCAGCTTGCCGCAACGCCCACGGTCACGCCGACGGCTCCCGTCAACGCCGCGCCGGCCCATGCTAGCCCACTCGCCTCGGGCATTGAAACACTGAGTCATGTCGCGGTTGCGGCATGCAAGGGGCATGAGAAAGCCTGCTTTGATGCCGCAACGTCGGCATTGAAATCAAGCGACACCGGCGACGCCATCGCAGCCCTCCTCAATGAGACACCCGAAATCGCCAAACCGGCCACGAATACGGTGGCTGTTGCCGATACGGTGAGCCTGACCACGGCCGTTCCGCTACCCCCGCGCCGCGAGGCGCCGCCAACGCTACCCGTCCAGAAAAAGATTTAACCTCGACCTTGAACCTCCTTGGCACTAAACGAACAAAGACGTTCAGGAGGATTCAGGTATGGCGGCCAATTTTAATGACATCATCGAGAATTTTGGCTTCCTCGATGATTGGGAAGACCGTTACCGCTATCTCATCGAACTCGGCAAAGACCTTCCCGCCCTCGCCGAAAGCGAGATGAACGAAGAAACCCGCGTCAAAGGGTGCGCCAGTCAAGTCTGGGTCATCACCAGCATCGACCGCAGCGGCGTTGAACCCATCTTGACCTTTCGTGGTCAAAGCGACGCTCACATTGTCAAAGGTCTGGTTGCCTTGACACTGGCGCTTTATTCAGGGCGAACCGCGTCCGATATTTTGGCCTTAGACGCGCTCGACCTGTTCCGTCGCATCGGTTTGGCCGAACATTTGACGCCGCAGCGCTCCAATGGCGTGCGGTCGATGGTTGACCGTATCCGGCGCGATGCGCGCGCGGTTTTGAACGGCGAAAGCATGCCCTAAGCGTTCGCCTCATCCGCCCACACCCGTATGCCCTTTGTTCGGTCCCGCCCAGTTACCTCGCCCGTTAATCCATAATGGTCCGCCAGTCGACCCAAAGCCATACCAAGCACCAATTTAGCCGAACGTGGCGGCCAGCCCCGCTCCCGCTCGACCCGATCTAGCCCTTTCAAATAACAGCAAATGTCAATCAGAAGGCCAGCCATATCGGCACCCACGGCCGCCATCGCGTGATCCATCCGTTGACGGGCCGCGATCATCGCATCGCTCAGGGTGCTGCCGCCCCCGCCCGAGATGGATCCTGCTCCGAAGCGCGACCAATCCATTGTCACGCGCTGATGCAACCCCGTACGCTCGAAATCCGCCCGCAGCCGCTCCCCCGCTGCAAAATAAAGCGGATCGAGCATCGGCTTGCCATCTAGCCCTTTACGACGGGCTAACCAGGCGAGCGGGCTTTCGCGCCTGTCGATCAATACCTGCTCCCGCCCCGTCGCCGTTACCCGCTCCTCAACTTCGAATTGTTCCGGCACCTCATCAGACAGAGGAACGGCAAGCATTCGTGCCGCGTGCCTGCCTTGATGCGTTAAGCTGATCCGCGCCGTATCGGCCCGCCCCGTCCATTCCGCCCAACCCTTAAGCACCAGCCGTTCAACAATCGCAGCTTTGAGCTGACCTACGGCCAAAGTGACGCCCTTTTTGCGCGCTGCTACGGAGAGATAATCCTCCCGTACCGAGCGCGTCGCATAACACCCCTCGCCTGCCAAAACGCCCAAAGCCAACGCCATTGCCCGCGTTATCACCTGCTTTTCATCTTCTCTTGCCATTCCCATCTCCCTTGACGTTAGGTCAACAAAAGGAGACTATTATCCTAAATAGACCAATGTCAAGATTTTTAGGAAAATTATCTTAATTTGAGGCAAGCCAAAGGCCTATTGGAACCACCAATCGAGGCCCCATCCCCTAAGGCTAATTCCGCAACAAGCCGGATAAGTGTTTAAATTCCGGCGTGCCCGAGCGGTCGAGCCACTCGAAAAAGGCCATTTCGGCCGAAATAACGGCAACGCCTGCCGCCTTCAAACGGCGACGGGCCGCCTCGACATCTGATGCTGAACGGCTGGATACGGCATCACCGACCACAAACACCGAAAAGCCATTGGCCGCCGCATCAAGCGCTGTTTGCAGCACACAGACATGAGCCTCCATGCCGACAATGACCAATTGTCGGCGGGCCTTATCCGCCCCCAAATGGGCGCTGATCGCCTCGTCCCGTATGCAGGAGAAGGCTGTTTTGGCAAACACAGGCGATCGATTGCCGCACGCATCGCGTAAGGCTGCGTCTGTTGGCCCGAGGCCTTTCGGATACTGTTCCGTCAACGTTATTGGCACCTCCAACGTGCGCGCCGCCTCGATCAAAAAGCGGGTCCGGGCAATCATGCTCTGCACGGCATGAATGGTAGGTATCAATTTTTCCTGAATATCGACAATCAACAGTTGCGAAGCCGTCCGCTCCAACAGCGCACTCGATTTTATGGCCATGCCATTCCCCTCAGCGGCTAATCTTCATTAGGCAGAAACTTCAGCACCGTGGCATTGATACAATACCGCATGCCTGTTGGCCGAGGCCCGTCCGGGAAAACATGCCCGAGATGCGCGTCGCAAACCCCACACAACACTTCAACGCGCTGCATGCCCAGCGTCAAATCTTCATTTTCAATGATTAAACGCCGGTCAATCGGCTGGAAGAAGCTTGGCCAACCGGTCCCCGATTCAAATTTGGTATCGGACGTGAACAGATCGGTCTCGCAGCAGACGCATTGGTAAACGCCCTCGCGCTTCTCGTCCCAACCCGGTCCGGTGCAGGCCCGCTCGGTGCCGTGCTCGCGCGCAATCCGATATTGTTCGGGCGTGAGGCGGGCACGCCATTCAGCTTCGGTAAACGAAACCTTCGTCGGATAAGGCTTATCCATTGCGTCTTCTCCCCTTCGGAACGTTGAATTTCGCTTCACGCTATAACAGATTCAGCAACAGAAGTCGTCGTTAAAGACGCATGTAATCGGACTTCCTATTACATCGGAAAGCCAGATCGAAAAATTTTAAACGGCAACCGACTTAAAAAACGTGACGATCATTTGTCACTCTATTGCAAATTATTTGGTTTTGCCATAGAAGATATATCGTTCCGCGTATTGTTGATTTTAATCAAAGATTATTTTTATAAATCCGACCGCGTGAAAATTTTTATACAAAAAATATAGTGGTATCGCATGTTTTGACGTTAGGTTATTTAAAACTCAAAATGGCTTTATCGGTATAATTCAACCAAAACTGTTCAACCGGATCCCATCACAATGACCGAACATGCAAACGCCCATCCATTCATTGAGCTGACAGCCGATATCGTTTCAGCTTTTGTGAGCAACAATTCGACCTCGCCCAGCGAATTAACCACGCTTATTCACAGTGTCTATTCAGCGCTCACCAACATCGAAACTGACGTGATCGACGAGCCGACCGAACCACAAAAACCTGCCATTTCGATAAAAAAATCGATCACGCCCGATTACATTGTCTGTCTGGAAGACGGGAAGAAGTTCAAATCGCTGAAGCGCCATTTGCGTACCCAATACGATATGACACCTGAAGAATACCGCGAAAAATGGGGCCTGCCGGCCGATTATCCGATGGTTGCCCCCAATTATGCCACGGCGCGTTCAGCATTGGCCAAGCAGATGGGCCTCGGCCAGCAACGTCGCAAGCGTCGCTAAACGTCAACGCCAGCGTTTATAAACATCACGGAGGCGCCGCAAGCGCCTCCTTTTTATTAATATCGAACGAATGGATGCGGCCTTTGGCCGGAATTCCTGTGGCCCATCATGGTCGCTGAAATGCCGCATTGCTGTTTTTAGTGAAATTGCCTAAATTCATACAATCGGTTGCGATTTCGTGCTGCGAAATTGTTTTGCCGTCCCCTTTTCACCCACGAGAACCAAGCAGGGATACCGCGCCATGTTCAGCCTTCCCGAACTACCTTATGCCTATGATGCGCTTCAGCCATATATGTCGAAAGAAACCCTCGAATACCACCACGATAAGCACCACAATGCTTACGTGACCAATGGTAATAATCTGATCAAGGGCACCGAGTTCGAAGGCCAATCGCTCGAGGACATCGTGAAGGGCTCGTTCGGCAAACATGCCGGTCTCTTCAACAATGCCGGCCAGCATTACAATCATCTCCATTTCTGGAACTGGATGAAGCCCAATGGCGGCGGCGCCATTCCGGGCAAGCTCGAAAAGGCCATCGTGTCGGATATCGGGTCGGTCGATAAATTCAAAGAAGAATTCATCGCCGCCGGCACCACACAATTCGGCTCCGGCTGGGCTTGGCTGTCGGTCAAGGACGGCAAGCTCGTTGTGTCCAAAACCCCGAACGGCGAGAGCCCGCTGGTTTCCGGCGCTAAGCCAATCCTCGGCGTCGATGTCTGGGAACATTCTTATTACATCGATTACCGCAACCGTCGTCCTGATTATTTGAAGGCTTTTGTCGAAAACTTGGTCAATTGGGACTATGTTTTAGAAATGTATGAAGCGGCAACCAAATAAGTCGAACGCTTAAAGCTATACGAAAAGGGGCCTCACGGCCCCTTTTTTGTTGTCGCTAACAAAATCCTGACCTTTCAGATCAGGAACGCTGATCGGGGTGACGGTACCTTGAGCGATAGCCAAGGCGCGATATCGGCTAAAACGCCTCGCGCAGCATGGCGTTATAATCGGCCTCGGTTGCCGGCCGCGCATTGGTGGCATGGGTATGATCCAGCATGGCCGCTTTGGCGACTTCGGATAAAATACGCTCCGGCACGCCTAGCGCGCTCAACGACATTGGAATCTCCAACCGTTCGGCAAACTGCGCCATAAAATTGGCCACATCGCCGCCCTCTTTGAGACCCACCGCTTGGCGAAGCCTAGGATAGGTGGTTGCGCAAACCACTTCATTAAACCGCAAAACAGGTGGCAACAGGACAGCGTTCAGCGTGCCATGATGCAACTTCAACTCGCGATACCCCCCCAACGGATGAGAAAGCGCATGGACGGCACCTAGTCCCTTCTGAAAGGCCAAAGCGCCTTCCATCGCCGCGACCATCATCTCGCGTCGGGCCATGATATCGGAGCCATCCGCGACCGCGCGCGGCAATGCTTTGATCGCCCGTTCCAATCCGTCGATTGCAATGGCGGCGGCAACGGGATTGTCCACCGGCGAGGTAAAACATTCGATACAATGGCTGATCGCGTCCATGCCGGTGGCCGCGGTCAACAAAGGCGGCAAACCAAGCGTGAGTTCGGGATCACAAATCGCCCGCTTCGGAATGAGATAGGGCGAGAGCAATCCCATTTTGCGACCATCTTTGAAGCTGATGATCGCGCCACGCCCCACCTCGCTTCCCGTACCAGCCGTCGTTGGGATTGCAAGCACCGGCGCAGTCGCGGCAGTGATTTTGGCCATACCGCCGTTAACGACCGCAAAACTCTGCAATTCCCCCTCATGAGCGGCCAAAACGGCAACTGCTTTGGCAAGATCCATCGCCGATCCACCCCCCAAGGCGATCATGCCGTCACACCGCCCCTCGCGATAAAGCGCCAGCGCATCAATCGCTGCCTCTTCCGTCGGATTAGCAGGCGTGGCGTCATAAACGGGAACACCTTGATCCAACCCGCCCGATCGACACACATCATCGAGCAGGCCCGCCGCGACAATGCCTCGATCGGTAATCATCAAAGGGCGTAAAATGCCAGCCGCTTTCAGGTCGTCACCCAAATAGCGCCGCGCTCCGGCATCCAACCGCACGGTTGTCAAATATGAAATGATCGCCATTCGTCCGCTCTCCCTTTGTCGCTCTTGTTCAGAATGGACGATAATGACATGATCTTTGTCAAATCAGCGTCCCGAATCTGCGTTCGATCCCGCTCAAGGCGGATAGGGGGTGCATGGCAGGCAAATGAGGTAGGTTTTATGAAAAGAAGGCATTTTGTCCAAGCCGCAGGATTAGGTCTTGCGGCGGCAACGATTGCAAAGCCGGCCTTGGCGCAATCGGCGCCGGAAGTGAAATGGCGCCTTACCTCCAGTTTTCCGAAATCGCTCGATACCATTTTTGGCGGCGCTGAAACCTTCGCAAAAGCCGTTGCTGAAGCCACCGACAATAAATTTCAGGTTCAGGTCTTTGCCGCGGGTGAAATTGTGCCCGGCCTTCAGGCCGCCGATGCTGTCACCAACGGCACGGTCGAAATGTGCCAGACCGCACCCTATTATTATTTTGGCAAAGACCCGACCTTCTGCTTTGGAACGGCGGTGCCTTTCGGCCTCAATTCGCGGCAGCAAAATGCCTGGTTCTATCAGGGCGGCGGCATGGATTTGCTGAATGATTTTTTCAAGTCCTACAATTTTATCAGCCTTCCCGGCGGCAATACGGGCACACAGATGGGCGGCTGGTTCCGCAAAGAGATCAAGACGGTCGAGGATTTCAAAGGCCTGAAAATGCGGATCGCCGGATTGGCGGGTGCGGTGATGTCAAAACTCGGCGTGGTACCGCAACAATTGGCGGGCGGGGACATCTATCCGGCCCTCGAAAAAGGTACGCTAGATGCTGTTGAATGGGTCGGACCCTATGATGACGAAAAACTCGGCTTCAACAAAGTAGCGCCCTATTATTACTATCCTGGCTGGTGGGAAGGTGGCGCTGCGCTGCATTTCTTTATCAATACCACCAAATGGGCCGAATTGCCGAAGGCTTATCAATCCGTTGTCACCTCGGCGGCTGCGCGCGCCAATGTCGAGATGCAGGCCAAATATGACGCGGCCAACCCTGCCGCCATCAAGCGCCTTGTCCAGCTCGGCGGCGCGCAATTGCGTCCCTTTTCGCCAGAAATCATGGAAGCAAGCTATAAGGCCGCGCTTGAAACCTATGAAGAAATCTCGGCCAAGAATGAGAATTTCAAGAAAATTCACGATGCCTATATGGCTTTTCGCAACGATGAATATCTCTGGTTCCAGATTGGCGAATACACGTATGACAATTTCATGATCCGTCAGCGCGCCAAGGGCTGAACCGTTCGGTTTCCGCCCCACTCCTTCGCGCCAGAATGTTTCCGTGGCTTTCATGGGGCACGAGATTGTCACGCGGCTAATTTTGGGCTATTGACCCGATCCGCGTCACATCGACACCCTTGGAGGCGTTGACGCGTCACCCAGTCGTCGGATCAAACCGATCCCGACGGCTTCTTTTTTGAAGGAAATACGATCATGTCCAATACTGCAAAGCAGATTGAGGCGACGGTCCGCGCGACGAATGGCAAGGGGGCCGCTCGTGCAGTTCGTCTTCAGGGCCGCGTTCCGGCTGTCATCTATGGCGGCGGCGTTGAGCCAACCTCTATCTCTCTCGATTTCAACGCAACGAAAAAGCTGATTTTCGCTGGCCACTTCCTGACGACCGTGTTCGAGGTCAATGTTGATGGCAAGAAAATCCGCGTAATTCCGCGCGATTACCAGCTCGATCCCATCCGCGATCAGCCGCTGCATGTCGATTTTCTCCGCCTGACGGCTGGCCAGAAGATCAAGGTTGAAGTGCCTGTGCATATCATCAACCAAACCGCTTCGCCTGGCATCAAGCGTGGTGGCGCCATCAACCTCGTTCAGCATTCGATCGAAATGATGGTTCCGCCCGAGTCGATCCCTACGGGCGTCAATGTTGATTTGACCGGCGTGGATATTGGCAAATCGATCCATGTTTCGATGATTAAGCTGCCTGAAAACTGCACCGCCGTGGACAAGCACGACTTCACCATCCTCACCATCGTCGCCACCGGCGGCATGAAGGACGAAGCAGCAGCAGCGCCAGCTGCGGCACCGGCCGGCAAGGCAGCGGCTAAGGCTGCACCGAAGAAATAATCAGCGGCTCGCCGCAGAATTTTGGCGCGTCGCGGGTCTCTCGCGGCGCGTTTTTTATAATCCCTCTCCTTGCGCATGAGAATTAACCCCATGCTTTTGTTCGTAGGCCTTGGCAATCCCGGCGCGCGCTATGCGGGCAACCGGCACAATATCGGCTTTATGGCGATGGAGGAGATGGCACGCGTCCATAAAGCCGCACCCTGGCGCAGGCGCTTTCAAGGTGCAGTGACGGAAGTCACCATCGGCTCCGAAAAGGTTTTGCTGCTTGTGCCCGAGACCTTCATGAATGAATCGGGCCGAGCGGTGCAGGAAGCCGCCCAATTTTATAAAATAGCGCTCAAGGATATCGTGGTCTTTCACGATGAGCTTGATCTGCCCCCCGCCAAAATGCGCATCAAACTCGGAGGCGGTAATGCGGGGCATAATGGTCTGCGCTCCATTTCAGCCCATTGCGGCAATGACTATCGCCGCGTTCGCTTGGGCATCGGCCATCCGGGCCACAAAGACGCTGTGCATGGATTTGTGCTGTCGGATTTCTCTAAGGGTGAACGCGAATGGGTGTCTGACCTTTGCCGCACCATTGCCGACCAAGCCCCGCTGCTCGCCTCAGGCCAAGACGCAACGTTCCAGAGCAAGGTTCATCTTGCGATGGATGCACGGGGATGGGGCGAGGCGAAGGAAAAATAGAACATCATTCGACCTTCTTCTTGAGGGAGAAGGTGTCGCGGGACTCGACGGATGAGGGTCTGACGTTAGCCCGCTCCGCAGACACGTTCCCCCTCAGGAGGAAGGACACGATTGGCTATTTCCCCTTCCCGCCTTGCCTTTTTCGGCATTTCCTACCACAACCGCGCCTAACAGTTTCCTCAAACGGATATAAAGCACCATGGGTTTTAAATGCGGTATCGTCGGACTGCCGAATGTCGGCAAGTCGACCCTTTTCAACGCTCTGACGCAAACGGCAGCGGCGCAAGCAGCCAATTATCCATTCTGCACCATTGAGCCGAATGTCGGCGATGTCGCCGTGCCCGATCCGCGGATCGAGATTCTTGCTACCATAGCAGGTTCGAAAGAGATCATTCCCACCCGCATCACCTTTGTCGACATCGCTGGTATCGTGCGCGGCGCCTCAAAAGGCGAAGGCCTTGGGAACCAGTTTCTCGCCAATATCCGCGAGGTCGATGCCATTGCCCATGTCGTGCGTTGTTTTGAAGATGGCGACATCACCCATGTCGAGGGAAAAATCGATCCGCTCGCCGATATCGAAACGATTGAAACCGAGCTGATGCTCGCCGATCTCGATAGTCTCGAGAAGCGCATCATCCCGCTCGAGAAAAAAGCCAAAGGCGGAGATAAGGACGCGAAAGAACAAGTCGACATCATGGCCCGTTGCCTCGAGCTCTTGCGCGAAGGCCGCCCAGCGCGACTCGTCGAGCTAACAGCGGAAGAAGAGCGCACCTTCCGTATGCTGACCCTGCTCACCGCCAAGCCGGTGCTTTATGTCTGCAATGTCGAGGAAGCTGCAGCCCATGATGGCAATGCGTTCTCGGCCCGCGTAATAGAATTTGCTAAAAAGGAAGGCGCCAAAGCCGTCGTCGTCTCAGCCCAAATCGAGAGCGAAATCGCGGTGATGGAATCAGCCGACCAGAAAGACTATCTCGACGCCGTAGGCCTCGACGAGCCGGGCCTAAACCGCGTCATTCGCGCAGGCTATGAGCTTTTAGACCTCGTCACCTATTTCACCATCGGCCCGAAAGAAGCCCGCGCCTGGACGATATCAAAAGGCACCAAGGGCCCGGCGGCGGCTGGCGTCATCCATACGGATTTCGAAAAAGGCTATATCCGCGCGGAAACCATCGCTTATGCCGATTATGTGGCCAACAAGGGCGAAGCCGGCGCGCGTGAAGCGGGGAAGTTCCGGCTCGAGGGCAAAGAATATGTCGTCGCCGATGGCGATGTGTTGCATTTCCGGTTTGCGAATTAAAGGTATTTCTTAGCGAATATCTCGACCGTCATAGCGCGCGAATGCTAAGCTACCCAGCTGATGCTACCCGATGAAATGCAATGTTAACAACGCATCTTATCATCACACGTCATCTGGGCTGCTTCGCTCGCGCTCGCAGTGACGGATGATAGATTGCCCCTACACCCTAACTCCCTTCCAACCGCGTACCAAATGCCTCGCGAGACTGCCCATACCGGTGATTTTCCGTTACAATGGAATGCGGTTTTTCTTTTATTCAAATGAAGGGTCCCCGCGCGAGCCGCTTCATGTTCACGTGATGCGCGGCGCGTGCGAGGCGCAAAATTTGGGTGGAGCCTCATTTATCGGTCGATTGGAACGCAGGCTTCAAAGAAAGTGAACTTCGTGATACTATTTCCATCCTTCGGGAAGGTGTGAATTGATAGTGGCGTGCTAGCATGATTATTTCGGCGCTTGAGGTAACCTTTCAAGAGGATGCGATGTGGGTCGCGCTTTCGGATGGCCGGAAGCTCGACGTTCCTTTGTCATGGTTTCCACGCTTGGCACGGCCAAGCGACGATGAGCGGCGCTTGGTGACCATCAGCCCAGGAGGGCTTCACTGGGAAACGCTGGATGAGGATATTTTGATTGCCGCTCTGCTCGCTGGGCGCGGCGATCAGACGATTACACCGCCGCGTGCGGCTTAGGGCTACACCCTACACCCTGCTCAATGCCCATCAAACGCAATCAACGTCCTAACGGGCACGCCAAGCGCTTCCAGCTTCGCCCTTCCGCCAAGCTCGGGCAAATCAATGACGAAGCAAGCTGCGACAACTTCAGCACCCATTTTCTGTAACAGCTTGGTCGCCCCTTCCGCCGTGCCACCGGTAGCGATCAGATCGTCGATCAAAATCACCTTCTCGCCGGGCGTCACGGCATCTGTATGCACCTCCATCTCATCGACGCCATATTCAAGCGAATAGGCAATCGAGACGGTGCTATGCGGTAATTTTCCCTTTTTCCGAATTGGGATGAAGCCTGCGGAGAGCTGATGCGCCACCGCGCCACCGAGGATAAACCCGCGCGCTTCCATGCCCGCGACTTGGTCGATTTTGCTGCCCGCGAAGGGCTGCACCAGCTCGTCAATCGCCCGACGAAACGCCCGCGCATTGCCCAGCAGCGTCGTAATGTCCCGAAACATAATCCCGGGCTTCGGATAATCGGGAATCGAGCGGATCGAGGCGCGCAAAAAATCGACGGTCGTTTCAGTCATAATCATCATCCAAGAAACAAGAAGCGCAAGCTAGCGCATTTTATGGCCGAGTTGGACTCAATTCATCCCAATCGTTGGGTGAGCATCATAAAAACGAATTAACCGAGCGGCTTCAACGGCGCAAAGCTCATCCGGTGGATCGGGCAGGGCCCGAGATTTTCGATCGCTTCGAGATGCTGAGCGGTTCCGTATCCCATATGCTGATCAAAGCCGTAACCGGGCCAGAAGGATGCCGCGCGGACCATGAGCCGGTCGCGTGTGACTTTCGCAAGAATGGACGCGGCAGCAATGGAAACCGAGCGCGCATCGCCTTTGATCAGCGCTTCGGAGGGGCAAGGTAAATCGGATGGCACATCGCGCCCATCGATCAGCGCGAAGGAGGGTTGGATGGCCAAAGCGCGCACCGCTTCGGCCATGCCGCGAAGGGTCGCCGCGCGGATATTAATGGCGTCAATGGTTTGGGCTGAAATAGTGACGATCGCGCCATAGCCTGTGGCGAGAATGGCCTCATAAAGCGCCTCGCGTTTGGCGGCGGTCAGCTTTTTGGAATCGTTGAGCCCTTGTGGAATAGTTGCCGGATCAAGAATACATGCCGCCACCACAACGGGGCCAGCGAGGGGCCCGCGGCCCGCTTCATCGACGCCGGCAATATGACTGAACCCGCGCGCGATGAGTGCTGCTTCATGCGTGAAATCGGGGGCGGTGGTTGATATAATAAACTTCGCCATCAGAATAAATTCATCTGGTCGCCCACCCGCTGCGGGCGCTCAAACAGATCATTGCGCAGGCGGAGCCTCTGACGGTTCAAGCCGAGGCGTTCGGTGGCGAGTTTGAAGCGTTGGGCGACGAGTTCGGCATAGGGGCCTTCACCCGTCATACGCTCGCCGAAGCGGGCGACGTAATCTTTGCCGCCGCGTGCGGTCTGCACGAGCGATAGCACATGCCGGAGCTTGCCGGGGTGGTGCTCCAACAACCATTCGCGGAAGAGATCGCGGATTTCGAGCGGTAGCCGCAGGAAAATATAATTGGCTTCCAGCGCACCGGCACCGGCGGCGGCTTCCAAAATCCGCTCGATCTCATGATCGTTCAGCGACGGGATGACGGGGGCCACCATCACACCGGTTGGAATACCTGCATCGATCAAGCGTCTTACCGTTTCCAAGCGCTTGGACGGGGTGGCCGCGCGCGGCTCCATCTGGCGGGCTAGTGTTGGGTCGAGCGTCGTGATCGAGAGATGGACTTTGGCCAAGCCCTGCGCCGCCATGGGAGCCAAAATATCGATGTCACGCGTAATCAACGCCGATTTGGTAACGATGCCGACAGGGTGTTTGTGCTTTGCCAGCACCTCCAACAGAGAACGCATAATTTTTCGCTCGCGCTCAATTGGCTGGTAGGGATCGGTATTGGTGCCAATCGCGATCATGCGCGGGGTGTAATTGGCGGCGGATAATTCATGCTCCAGCAATTCTGCCGCGCCTTCTTTGGCGTAGAGTTTTGATTCAAAATCGAGCCCCGGCGACAGCCCCATATAGGCGTGGGTGGGCCGCGCGAAACAATAGATGCAGCCATGCTCGCAGCCGCGATAGGGGTTGATCGAGCGGTCAAACGGAATATCGGGCGATTGGTTGGTGGTGATGATCGTGCGCGGCTTCTCGATGGTGACGCTGGTTTTGAAGGCTGGGAGATCAGCCATCGAATCCCAGCCATCATCTTCCGCCACCCGCGCGATGGGCTCGTAGCGACCGGATAGATTGGTGACAGCACCTCGCCCGCGCCGCCGATCTCGATCAACGCCGTCGATTGCCAGCCGTTCGGCAACACGTTCATTGTCATCGGTCAGGGGCATCGAATCTCCAAAACAAGAACATTATGAGAACATCACAAAGCCTATGCCGGAATCAAGGCCTAAAGCGCGCTTTACCGTGCTAAAAACAGAGGCAGGCACTCTTTGCGGACTTATGCTATGCGAGCATTTATGTTGTCCGTAATCTTGCCCGCCACTGCTGATGAACCCGCGCTGATCGACACGCTTGCCGTTCTGGTTGAAGGCGTGGCCGAGGGCGTTTTGCGCGATTGCGTGGTGGTGAGCGCCCAACCTTCCGAACTGTTCGAGCGGTGTGCGGATGCGGCAGGCTGCATGATGGTTGTTGAAAACGGCCCGCGTGAAGCGTTGATCCAACGCGGCGCTCAATTGGTACGGTCCGATTGGTCGCTGGTGTTAACGCCGGGAGTGGTGCCGTCTGGCGAGTGGCTCACGGGGTTGGCCGATTGGATGGCGGACCGGCCAAGCGCGCAAGAGGCCGCCTTTATTCCCTATCAAGCCAAGCGGGGATTTTGGGCTTCGATGCGGGCGTTCAGGATTAATAACCAACCGCGCTGGACGGGACGACCGCATCCTTTGCATGGCGTGGTGGTTTCAACGTCTGTGCTGCGGGCAGGTGCTTTGCCGCGCTTAGTGATGACGGCGCTGGATGCCCGCATGATCGATCGGCGGGTAGCGGTTTAAAAAGGAAAGGGCCGACGCAAGCATCGGCCCTTTTTAGAATGTTGATTTATTCAGCCGCGACGGCAGCAGGCTTTTCGAGCTCGGGATTATGGCCCAGTCTCCAAACCACAATAATGCCGACGACAGCGCTAGCGGCCAAGAAGATCAGGCTGGCCGTATCGCCCCCCGTGTTGGTCTTCAAAAGGCCGAACACCTGCGGTCCGAAATAGCCACCCAGATTGCCGATGGAGTTCACGGCCGCGATACCGGCCGCGGCTCCTGCGCCGCTTAAGAATGCGGTCGGCAAGGTCCAGAAAATTGGCAAGATCGAGAAGAAACCCCAAGCTGCAATGCAGAGTACCGCAATTTTAGCGGTCGGATCGGCAATCATGGCGGCAAGGCCAAGGCCTATGACCATCGCGATAAACGGAATGACGCAATGCCAAATCCGCTCGCCCGTTTTGTCAGAATGTCGGCCCCAGAAGATCATCCCGATGCCGCCAACAATATAAGGCAAGGCGGTGATAAAGCCGGCCTCCACATTGGTGACGCCGAAGGCTTTGACGATCTGCGGCAAAAAGAAGCTTAAGCCATATTGCGGGATGTTGAGCGCCATATAGACAACGCCAAGCGCCACAACGCGCAGGTTAAAGGCGGATTTGAACCATGACAGGTTGAAATGGCTCTCGCGGGTTACGCGTTCCGCATCCAGCCGGGTCTGCAGCCATTTCTTCTCATCGTCGTTGAGCCAATGCGCGTCCGCCGGGCGGTTGGTCAGATAGGCGATAACGGCAAATGACATCAGCAGTGCCGGCACCGCTTCAATCAGAAACATCCATTGCCAGCCATGATAGCCCAAGAAGCCCTCGAGATTGAGAATAAAACCAGAGATGGGTGACCCGATAATGGTGGAAACCGGAATAGCGAACATAAACAGGCCCACAATCCGCGCGCGATAGGCGGAGGGAAACCACAGGGTCAAAAAGAAAATAATGCCCGGAAAGAATCCCGCCTCAGCTACGCCGAGCAGCATACGGATAATATTAAAACTCAACTCATTGGTCACAAAAGCTTGAGCGCCGGAAACCAAGCCCCATGTAAACATGATACGCGCAATCCAGACGCGCGCGCCAAACCTGTCCAACGCCAAATTGCTCGGCACCTCGAAGAAGAAATAGGCGACGAAAAAGATGCCCGCCGCGCCACCAAAGGCTGCTGCGGTGAGGTTCAAATCCTTACTCATGGATGCGCCAGCAAAGCCGACATTCACGCGGTCCAGATACGCCACAAAATAACAAAGCATCAAAAAGGGCACCAAGCGCCAAGTGACTTTGTGCATCGTTGTTGTTTCGATGTCCGACATTGTTCCCTCCAAGGGGTGCTATGCTGCACCTCAGCGCACCATAAAGCGATGGGAGCGCGTGTCTACGGAATTTCAACGATGGATTAGAAAAAGGCACCAGCTAGAAAAAAAACGGACCGC
>CAIUPE010000021.1 GCA_903900975.1 uncultured Hyphomicrobiales bacterium
CTGCGTTCGACGAGATCACACCACAACGAATTAAACACGTTCAGGATCGCTTGAACGGCAGACCAAGACGTGTCTTAGATTACCACACGCCGAACGAAGCGTTCACCGCACTCGTTGCATTAGATCCTTGAGACCACCATACATTTATATCTCCCTTGGCTTGGCTGCTCGGATATGTTGCTATGTCGGCGATCCAGGCTGTCTCAGCCTTTTTAGCCGTTCATGGCGTTGCGTATTTTAATCAAAAAATCAGGGATTTTATTCATCCGGGTGTCCGATGGAGCGATATCGATGCTGTCGATGTTCTCTATGTCTGTTCAGTCTATTCGCTCCTCAACTCTTCGCTTCATTCGCTCTTGTTTGCATCGGATGTTGCCTACGGGGAGTCTTTCTCGTCCGTTAAAATGTTCAGCATGTTTATTGGTGATCTCACGGGATCCTTTTTTGTATTTCTTATGCTTAATCTGGTGGTTATGTTTTCACTTAAGGGTAAGGCGCTAAAGGAATCCAAGCGCGATCCTTTGTAACGTCAAGCGCTTCGAATTTGTTGCTGTCCATTTTTGGGCATTTATGAGATGTGTTCGAGATTGAAGACTAGGCTTTTAAGCCAAGCCTGCGGCTCATGCGTAATCACAAGGCGATATTTGTATGTCTGTTAAGGTTTTTGCTCCGCGGCGCTTTGTGGATGAACGAGGTTGGTTTTCAGAAACCTTTAATGCGCGTCGCTTTTCTAAGGCGGTAACGGATGTAACTTTCGTTCAAGACAACATTTCCTATTCCCGCCAAGTGGGGACCTTGCGAGGATTGCATTATCAAAGGCCACCGTTCGGCCAGACTAAACTGGTGCGGTGTGTAAGGGGACGCATTCTGGATGTTGTGGTCGATCTTCGGAAAGCGTCGCCAACCTATGGCCGTTCGGTTTCCTACGAACTGTCAGCCGATAACGGGATGCAGATCTTGATTCCGATGGGTTTTGCGCATGGTTTGGTGACCCTCGAACCCGATACGGAAATTGCTTATAAGGTTTCCGAATATTACGCGCCAGACCATGATTGCGGCCTCCGGTGGGATGATCCCATTTTGGCAATTGCGTGGGCGCTTCCGGCATCGGGTCCGCATTTATCGCCCAAGGATCAAGCGCTTCCCTTTTTTAAGGACTTTGAAAGCCCCTTCTCATATGATGGAACACCAATGGAACTGACATTTGTGTCGGACCAATAAGGTGGTTTAAGGATTAGAGATGCGCGTTTTGGTGACAGGCGGAGCGGGTTTCATTGGCTCATGCCTTGCGCGTTATCTTATCGCCGATAGTTCGCACGAGGTGCTTGTTTTTGATAAGCTCACCTATGCGGGCACGCTGACTTCGCTTGCTCCTGTAGCGACCCATCCGCGATTTCATTTTATTCAAGCCGATATTTGTGACCGGACGGCTGTTGCCGGCACATTTGAGGCGTTTAGTCCCGACATCATCGTTCATCTCGCAGCCGAAACCCATGTTGATCGCTCAATTGATGGGCCGCAGGCCTTTATCGAAACGAATTTGACCGGCACATCCGTGTTGTTGCAGGAAGCGCTGCGTCATTGGAATAGATTGAGTGGCGGGAGGAAAGAGTCCTTTCGGTTTCATCACGTTTCGACGGATGAAGTGTTTGGTTCGTTGGGGCATGACGGCTATTTCGACGAGACGACACCCTACGATCCGCGGTCTCCCTACTCGGCTTCAAAAGCGGGCTCCGACCAACTGGTGCGGGCCTGGTGGCATACCTATGGGTTGCCTGTAACGATCACCAATTGCTCAAATAATTTCGGGCCCTATCATTTCCCCGAAAAATTAATTCCGCTAATGATTCTAAAGGCTTTGGCGGGCGAGCGACTTCCGGTCTATGGCAAGGGCGACAATGTGCGCGACTGGCTCTTTGTCGAAGATCATGCCCGCGCCATCCGTCTGGTTTTCGAGCAGGCTGCACCGGGGCAGACTTTTACCGTGGGCGGGCGATCCGAAAGGCGCAATCTCGATGTCGTGCGCTCGATTTGTCAGGTTCTTGACGCACTTCGACCAAAAGCGGGCTCGGAATCCTATGCCGATGCGATTGAATTTGTGACGGATCGGCCAGGTCATGATTTTCGCTATGCCATTGACAGCTCGAAGATTGAACGCGATCTGGGATGGCAGCCGGTTGAAACCTTTGAAACGGGCTTGCTCAAGACCATCCAATGGTATCTGCAGAATGAAGGCTGGTGGCGTCCACTTCTGCAGGACCGTTCAGCCGTCCAGCGGCAAGGCTTGGCAGCCCTGTGAAGTATTTTCTAGTAACCGGCGGTACGGGTCAAATCGGTGCGGCGCTAAAGCGCACCAAGGTGCCGCGCGATATAACCTTGATTACACCGGGGCGCGACGAGCTTGATCTCATCAATCCTGAATCGATCCGCACAATGATGCAGTCGCGGATATGGGACGGGGTTATTCATTTGGCGGCGTATACGGCCGTTGATCAGGCGGAGGAAGAGGTCGAAATTGCTTGGCAACTGAATGCTGTGGCGCCTGCGATGCTCGCCAAAGCGGCTGCGGCGCTGGATATACCGATCCTTAATGTCTCGACCGATTACGTCTTTTCCGGTGATCTTGCACGGCCCTATCGCGAAACAGATGCAATTGGCCCTAAAGGCGTTTATGGGGCCAGCAAAGAGTCAGGCGAACAGGCTATTCGCCTTTGCAACCCACGCCATCTGATTATTCGAACCTCTTGGGTATTCAGTCCCTATCGGCAAAATTTTTTGAAGACGATGCTTCGGTTGGCCGCGGAGCGGGATGTGATCAACGTGGTTGCCGATCAAGTGGGCACACCCACGTCGGCCGATGATGTCGCCGCGGTGATCTTATCCCTGATGCTTCGTCTATCCTCCGATGCCAATACACCGACTGGAACCTTTCACTTTTCCAATGGCGGCGAAGCAAGTTGGTCCGAATTGGCTGAGGCTATTTTTGAATGCTCGGCCGCATTGGGTGGCCCGACCGCGCGAGTAATACCGATTGCAACGGCTGATTATCCGACCCGAGCAGTACGCCCACAAAACTCTCGGCTTGATGCTTCCGCTATTGAAACAGCATTCGGTGTCGCAAGGCGACCTTGGCGCCTCGCCGTACAAAATGTCGTCAAAGAAATATTGTCAGGAGTAGGTTCGTGAAAGGGATAATCCTTGCTGGAGGCGCTGGTACGCGTCTCTATCCGGCGACGCTTGCGATTAATAAGCAGCTATTACCGGTGTATGATAAGCCGATGATTTATTTCCCCTTATCGGTCCTAATGCTGGCCGGTATTCAAGACATTTTGGTGATTTCGTCGCCGGAATATGTTGGCAATTACGAGCGCTTATTAGGGGATGGGTCGGCTTGGGGGATTAAGATTTCCTATGCGGTTCAACCCGAACCAAACGGCCTCGCGCAAGCCTTTGTGATCGGTCGCGAATTTGTTGGTAACAGTCCGGTCGCACTGGTTCTTGGCGATAATATTTTTTATGGCGCGGGCTTGGCCGAAACATTGAAAAGGGCAGCAGCCCGTACGGATGGGGCTAGCGTTTTTGCCTATCATGTTGAAGATCCCGAGCGCTACGGTGTCGTTAGCTTTGATGGCGAAGGCAACGCGGTGGATATTGTCGAAAAGCCCGTTATGGCGGGCTCTCCATGGGCAGTAACGGGGCTCTATTTTTATGATAATTCGGTGTTGGATATTGCGGCTCAACTGGCACCGTCTGCGCGCGGTGAATTTGAAATTACCGACGTGAATAAAGCCTATCTTCAAAAAGGGGCGCTGCATGTCGAACGTTTAGGTAGAGGCTTTGCGTGGCTCGATACCGGAACCCATGATTCCCTTATGGAGGCCTCCGAATTTGTTCGAACGGTTCAGAAACGCCAAGGAATTCAAATCGCCTGTTTGGAAGAAATAGCATACGAAAGCGGGCTCATCGATCTGGCGCGTTTGAACGAGCGGATTGCTCTGTTCGGTTCAACGGCATACGGCACCTATTTGAAGAAACTTGCCGGTTCGCGGATAGCAGTCGATTGAACGTAAACTTTTGAGAATGACCAGCATCGTGCCAATGTTGACGGCTGGACCTCTTATCGCGCTGCTCTTTGATCTTTTGCTGTTGTTTGTCCTCGTCTGGGCCAGCGTTGTGGATTGGCGCGCGATGATTTTGCCCAATCGGGCAACGCTTTCTGTCGCCGTGCTGGGGCTTGTGAGAGTTATCGTCATCGGCGAGCCTAACGGACTGGATGCCATTGCAGGCTTGGCGTTGGGTGGAGGGCTATTGCTGGCGACCCGTGCGGCTTTCCAAGCACTCGCAAGGCGCGAAGCGTTAGGACTCGGCGACGTCAAATTGCTGGCGGCGTCCGGTTTGTGGGTGGGATTTGAGGGGATCGGGCCCGTTCTCGTGATCGCTACAGTTTCTGCTTTGGTGGCCATTATCCTTCGGGCCTTACGAACGGGCGAACGGGGGTTGGCTGAGCCACTTCCTTTCGGTCCCTTTTTGGCGTTTGGAATCGTTGTTGTGGTTTGGATGGCCGAATGGCTCCGCTATCAGCCGTGGATATGGGATTATTGAGCCGGTGGTTGCGTGGATTTGTCGAGGGTAACAACAATGTTAGCATCACCAGACGTGAAGGTTGCGCTATGGCGTTTAATTGCCGAGAGTGTCCAATCCTTGTAGGAGCCACCGAGGGGAACTCGGGTCACGGAATCTCCTTCCGTTTGCCGGACGAGTGCGAAACCCGTCCCGTCGCTCTGTAAAATAATACCGACAAGGATGCCATCGAAAGGCGTTTCGTTGACCGTTTGCGGCGGGGAGGAATCGGGTGACGCGGGAGTAGGCGAAGGTCGCCGATTGGGCGTAAACAACGGATGTTCGCGATAGGCTCGGAGTTCGGTTAACGGGCGGACCCAGACCGGATCGGCCATTTGACCTGTGTCGAGTTGAGACCATGCGGGGCTGATAAAAGTGAGCATACCAGCAAATAAAACGAGATTTTCCGTCGGGGTTCTAACGCGAAGCTGTTTGACGGTCATGGGTTTGTCCCCATCCATAACGATCGCACCGTCAAGCTCCCTTGCAGTTTTTGAGGCGTTTCTCCGGCGTCGACTTGCGCAATCTGACGAAGGGCTAGATTTTCGATAACCATCGCCGGTCGACTACTTTCGATGGCATATAACGCCGGTTGTAACGCCGGTTCGTCGATTGTGAAGCTAATCGACAATTCAATCTGGTTCGTTGGGGTGGCGTCATCACTCGGAATGACCTCGGTCGATTGGATCGAACCACCGCTTGCGCTGAGGAGCGTATCGATATTTTTTTGTAAGTCGGCCGCTGCAATCGAGGCCGAAGATACCGGAATAATGTAGTCTTCGGATTTGATGTCGACCAAGGATGGCTTGCCATGGCGTTCCGACAGGCGGACTTCGAATTGATGCAAAGCTTCTTGGCTTGCCACCAATTCGCTACGCTTTTCGACGTAATCGCTGATCGTAAGCCCGATTGAAATGGCCATGATCAGCAGCAGCATAAGGGCAAGCGCCATCGCCTTGAGGTGCTTTGGGGTGAGCGGCAGCGATATCAAACGGTTCAGGATCATGGTGTGCTGGCTCCTCGCGCGGCCAACGTTGCGTCGATCCTGAAGTGCTCACCCGTGCCCGAGCGTTGGCGGGTTGTAGCCGCTGAAAAAGTGGCCTTTGTAAAAAACGTTGAGCCGTCGATTAGAGCCGGAAGCGTTGTGACATCCGTTGACACACCTTCGATGTGGATTGTTTGATTTTCGATGCTGGTTGCTGTGAGATAGGTATGATCCGGTAATATGCGCGCCAATTCATTGAGCACTTCGACAAGAGGAGCTTGATTTATCTTGCGTGCGGCAAAGGCTATGATCGGGTCTGTTTCATTGGATAGAGGCTTTTTGGCTTCTAGCTCCTGCGCCCGGAGGCGGGCCGTCTCAGTTTGGATCGCCGCAAGGTCCGCATCAAGAACGGATTGGGCAGCTAAGGATGCCGCATGGCAGATCAATGTGGCTGACAAGGCGCTTACGAGCACACGTCGGAGAATGGTTGATGAGGTTGGCCGTGATGGGAAGGCAATCGGCAGCACAGGCAACGGGACGGTTTGAGTTTTCTCCTCATGCCGGACGACCACGTGGCATGAAAAGGATTTGACGGGGATGTCCTTAAAAAATGAAAGCAGTGATTCTAATTTGCTCTTTTGTGTTGCTGCAACATAGAGCAGAAGGCCCTGCGCTGTATCCTCCATCATGGACCACCCGAAAACCGTATCTTCAGCTTTCCATGGCATCAGCCGATCAATTTGTGAGCGAACGATCCCGTCGAGATAGGGCTTGGCGCCAGACGGTAAGGAGAGAGTACGAACCAAAAAATGATTTTCGTTTAGTCGAAGATCAATATTTTTATCGCGGGCTATTTCTTCAAATGCTGCCCGTGTCGATTGTGTTGACAAGGTTGGAGCATCGGCATCGACTGGATTAAAATCGCCGTTGGCTTCTTCGCGAATTAACAGCCGTCGCGGACGTAGGAAGAGCGCGCTAAGGATTGCAAAGCCACTCGCCGCTTCCTCTAACTTTTGGTTTACTATGGCGGTTAGACTGTTATTCACTGAACTTACCCACGTGTATCATAGCCCTATGGATCATTTGGATCAGAAGACCAATACAATATTCGATAGGGTTCGGCATCATTTGGAAAGATGGCCGCAATAATCTCGCTGGTACGCAGCAACCCGTTGTTCAACCGAACCTTTAGTGTAAATCGAGTCGTAAGGCTTCGCTCTGCTGCCAGCATCGACCGCTCGACACCCAGTCCCTCCAACACAGAGTTGGCCGCTTCTTTCGATTTTCCATGAATGGATAGCAGCGTTTGAAGACGGACAGGTGTCATCTCCGGAAGATGCGACAGAAGGGTTTCCGACGCGATCCGAGGATCAATCGATGGCCAGCTGGAATACAGGGTGATGAAGGGGGCAAGGCGATGGTAAAGGGCAGGCGACATTCCATTGACTGATAGGAGCTCTGCGGGGTGAGCAAAAGGGCCTTGTCGGTCGGTATGTGATGATGGAGATTTCTTCGCCGTAGTTTCTTTTCGCCGCTCGACGATATCGCGTGCGACGGCATCGGCATCGTCGGATGGCGAGCCGACGGCCTTGATCAGTCCTTCGATCCAATTTTTCGGTGCAGTGTTGAGATCCATCCGGGCATTCTCGCCGCGCCATACTATATCAACCTGCCCTTGGCTGAGGACTGCCCGATCCTGTCCTTCGACGGCCCGATCGATTGGAAGGGACATGACGCGGTAAACGCCTAATTCAAGTCCGCTCACGGTTAAATTTTCAAGGGCAACTTGATCCTGTTCTATCGCGATCACGCTGGATCGATTGACGATCAGCCAAGCAATACTCGCCATAACGAATACGAGAAGAGTCAAGATCAATAAGGTTGATACGAGGACTGCACCTCGTTCGGATGATCGGTTGGCAGGTGTCACAAAGTGGCGGTTCATGGGCCGGTGCCTTGTGGGTTCGTGGGCTTTTCGGGCGCTGCAGGATCGGGCGACGGAGTTTGAGCAGCTTGGCTTTGCTGGCCTTGGGCCAGCGTCAGACAATCCTTAAATTCAGGCACATGAGCACAAGACGCTGGCCATGGGGCATGAACTGGCACGGTGAAGGACCAAGTTCCATTTGACGTTGCATCGGGCCGGGTAATCGTGATCCGGATCTCATGTGGCAAGAGGGCGTCGTTCCAACGCGGCTGCCATGCGCCGGCTTCTTTGCGATAGGCAAATTCAACGTGATCGATTGCCGGTAACAAGGGGATCGCTTCGTTAGCGCTTGAGTCAACGAGGCTCTGAGCTGATCGGACTACTCCCCCTTCGTGGCTTGCGGTTAGAGCGATCGAATATAGGCCGACGGATCCTGGACCGTTCCCAGTGTTGATGAAAAAAATTTGATCCTCTGTTCCTTTAAACACCGGCACGGGCAAGGGGCGTGAATTAGGCAACACGACGATGTGCTCAAGATCGTCGACGATCCGGGTCGAAGCCAAAGCCAAGGTTTCGACTTCCTCGGCGCGTTTGGCTCCGATGTCCCATGACAAGAGCCATTGTCGTGTGACGAGTGATAGCATCGATAACATCAAACCGGTGAGCACCAGGGCCACGATACATTCGAGCAGCGTAAAGCCCGCTTGATGCCGGTCTGGGTCGGCTGGGCGAGAGGGCGTCACGGCGCAAGTCTCCGGAGCATAATGACGTCGCCTGCGATCGTGGTGCCGTATTCACTTCTGATGCTTGTCGAGACCATTACCGGTTGCCACTCCGAGGCGGTGCCTGCGGGGGTGACGATGATCGAGCGCAGAGGACTAATCGAGCGTGTGACGGTCAATCCATTCAATGAACCACGCGATGAGGGTGCCAAGGCGGAGAGTTCAGCGCGATCGACCCTGAGGGTGGTAGCCAGTATTCGCGCCATGGGTAGACGATCAGTGAGGCGACCACCATGGTAGAACGTATCGCGTATGACAGGAGCGATCATCGCGATAAATAATCCGGTTATAAAAAGGGCAACGAGCACTTCAGGCAGCGAAAAGCCCTTCTCATTACGTATTATCGCCAATCGGATATCATGGCTTTTAATCGACAAGGGAGACGCTCCCCGTCAATCGATTAATCGAGATATCGATATGGCTTTGCTCGGTTTCCAAGCGAACCTTTCCACCGCAGGTGTAGCCATCCGGAAAAAAGCGAATATCAGGCAGCAGCCCTGCAGGCGAGCATGTCGGCTCCATTCCACCCGAGAGGTTGATGTCGGCTGGTATCAGCAGCCAGCTTCCAGTTGTTCCCGATTGCAGCCGATGTCCCGAGGTATCGATAGAGGTCGATACCATGGTGCCTCGATGACGCGCCGAATACCGATCATTCGCAAGAATAGCGGAAATTCGATAGGCGAAAGCCCGTAATTGGGTTTGGGATGTGCCATGGCCGGTACGCGGTAGCGCGATCGACACGACAATCGCAAGGATGGCAAGAGCTGCGATCATTTCGAGCAATGTAAAGCCGCCCTCCGACGGGCGTAATCGGTCGCTCCGACCGGTCTTATTTAGCATGATTGGTAAGGCTTTGTGGTCCTTCGTGGCCATCCGGTCCCACGGACATTAGATCGAAGGGGCTTGACTTGCCAGGGATGTGATATTGGTATGGATTACCCCAAGGATCCAGCGGCACATCTCCGGTTCTCAGATAGGGACCATTCCAGACCGTCGCATTTTGCGGCTTCTTCACGAGTGCTGCTAGGCCTTCAGCACTGGTCGGATAGCGGCCGGCATCCAAATAGAATAAATCAAGCGCGTTGCCGATAGCGTCCATCTGGATATGAGCGGCCTTGATCTTGGAGTCTGAGAGATATCCCAAAACGCGCGGGCCAATGAGGCTGGCTACCATGCCGATGATGGCCAGCACGATTAGGACTTCAATGAGAGTAAAACCGGCCTCTTGCGGACGCGCTCGCTTCTCGTCGTTTGTGGCGCCGGCGGTCAAGGATTTGAACTTTGTCTTGATGCGTTGAAGCATGGTTCGGATTTTCCTCTATTGCGCAAGGTCATTGATCGACATCAGAGCCGACATGACTGAAATGATAAGGCCGCCAATGACGAGGCTGACGACGATAATGGCCACGGGTCCGACGATACCGATCAGCTTTTCAAGGCGTCGTTCGAAACGTTCTTCAAAAAGATTGGCGGCCCGTTCGGCAAGTGCCGGCATCTGACCCATTTCTTCGCCGATCCGTAGCATGCGCAACGCAGTAGGCGAGAGGTCACCGATGCGGGCGAGTGCCTCAAATGCCCGCTCGCCATGGCGAACATCATCGCGGGCCTTCGTCCAAGCGGCAAATGATTCAGGCCGAGCAACCGACTGGCCTACCAGATAGATGGCATCGGCAACCGATACACCATTATCAATCAAATGATTGAAATTGCGGCAAAAGATCGCCGTTCGATAGTCACGATCCAGTGAGCGGGCACCTGGTAAGCGGGTTATTCTACCAAACCATCGGGCGCGCCTTTCTTTGTTTCGAACGATCAGGGCAAGGAGCACGACGGCGGCTGTAATGCCCGCCAGCGCGGCTGCTCGATGGGCATTAAGCGAAAGTGAAAATTTTAGCAGACCGAGCAGCGTCGGATCGGCTTTGGCCCCCATGTCGATCAAGACCGGCGCGAATTGCGGCAATACAAAACTGATAAAGAAGACCAGTACGCCGCAGGCGGCGACCAGCAGCATAGCAGGATATTGTAACCCGTCCCAAGCCTTTTGCTTGAGCTTGAGCGCCTTGGCACGTTCCTTGGCGATGGCAATCAACACCCTTGGCAATAAACCGGATTGCTCGGCAAGGGATATCAAAGCGAGCATGCTTTTCGGAAATAGTTCCGGGGCTTGGCTCAAGGCGACCGATAGGGGTTCGCCTGCCATGACATGGGTGCGAATTTTCTGGATATATCCCGATAATGAGCCGCTCATTTCCGGCGATTCAAGCAGCGCCAATGCCTGATCAAGTCTGACCGAAGCCTCAAGCATGATGCCTAGATTTTGAATGAACGAATGGATGTCTTGTTCGGAAGGTTTTCCAAACAAACCACGGATTTGTCTAAGCAGTCTGCTTGATGACGAGCCATCCGCTGGCGAGAGCTCTGGGTCAACTGCAATTTCGATCGGAATCAGGTGTTTGGCTTCGATGGAAAGACGTGCAAGCTCAGTATCCCGCGCTTCGAGCGATCCGCTGATAACGTTGCCATTCGGAGCCAATCCCTGATACCGATATCGGGTCATGCGATTGCTCGCTGGGACGTTACTCGTAAGATTTCCGATGCCGAGGTCAGCCCCTGAAGGCATTTATCTAAGGCATCGTCCGCCATGCTGCGGAAGCCCTCGCGTGTGGCTGCCTTTTCAAACGTTTCGGCATCCGTTCCCCGTCGGATCATATCGCGAACCGCGCCCACGGGCTCCAGAATCTCGAAAATTCCGATGCGTCCGCGATAGCCCGATTGGCCGCAGCGTTCGCATCCAACAGGCTCGCACATCCAATCGCTCTGCCGAAGACCAAGGGTCGCCAGCCTTGGATCGGCGTCGAACCGCTGGGCGTTCAGCTGAACTTTGGTTTTGCAATGCGGGCATAATACCCGAACCAAACGCTGCGCAACGATGGCCCGGATTGTCGATCGCAACAAGAAATCATCGACGCCGAGGTCGATCAGGCGTGGAATAGCTGCGGCGGCCGTCTCTGTATGTAGCGTGGTCAGCACGAGATGACCGGTCAGAGCAGCATTGACGGCGATACCGGCTGTCTCTCCATCACGGATTTCGCCGACCATGATCACATCAGGATCTTGTCGCACAAAGGCGCGCATGGCGCTGGCAAAGGTCAGGCCGATTTCTGGCTTAACCTGCGATTGGCAAATCCCAGGGATCTCGTATTCGATTGGATCCTCAATGGTCAGAATTTTCCGCTGTGGCTGATTGAGCGTTGTTAAAGCTGAGGCCAAGGTTGTTGTTTTGCCTGAGCCTGTTGGGCCCGTGATGATGATCATGCCATGGGGAAGGTCAAGGATCCGGTTCATTGTAGCGCGGTCGCGGGGAAGCAGGCCAATCGTAGATAGGTCGAGGAGCCCTCTTTCGCGCGGCAAAATCCGGATGACGGCGTTTTCACCGTGGGGCGAGGGCATGATCGCTACGCGGATATCGATGGCACCGCCGGATGTAACGATACGGGCCGCCCCGTCTTGCGGAAGACGGCGCTCGGCGATGTTGAGGCCAGCCAAAATCTTGATCCGGGAAACAATAGCCGGGGCCATCATTCGCGGAGGGGAAGGGATTGGGCGAAGCAAACCGTCTACCCGAAGGCGTATCGTTAGTGCATCACGCATCGGTTCGATATGGAGATCGGTAGCATTGGCTTCCATCGCGCGGTCGAACAATTCGTTGACAGCGCGCACAACAGGCGCGCCGCTCGCGAGATCCCGCAACGTATCGAGACTGCCGTTAGATTGTTCTTCGGCTTGGTAAGCGTCGTCCGATAAGACATTCGATACACGATCAAGCCCCGCGAGTCGGTCTGACAAGAGGGCATCCAGATCTTCAGTCATCATCACGAATGGGATTGGCGTGGTGCCCAACACAATTTCAAGCGCGTGAAGCAATGAGGGAGGGGGAGGCCAGCAGATGGCAACAGCTGCCATTCCCTGCTCGGTCATGAAGGGCAAAACGGAATTTTCTTTCAGAAACCGAGTCGAAAATTGATGCAATAGCGTTTCTTTTGTCGCAAGATCGGCATAGGAAATTCGCTCAGCTTTCATAAATTCAGCAACGGTCGCTGCAAATTGGTCCGGTGTTAGTCCAACCTCGTTTTGAAAATCACGGGGCGACCGAAATTTACTGGGGGCCAAGCGTTTATGGGCCGACGGCCACTGCCGTTCGATAAAGTTCTGAAAAGCTGCCTGAACGCCGTCTTTTTCCAACTCGGTCAACGCTGACACCTATTCACGCCCGCCAAGCCAAATTTAGCCTTTAATAACATCAAACGAGGGCAACCATTCGATTGCGATCTCATTGGAGGCCAGTTAACTACATAGACTACACCCATAGCGTGTATACAGCTTCGATGCCAGTGTTTGTTCCGTGTTCAAGGGTTACGATGGTCCGCATTGTCCGAGTGATAGCGATCGCGAACCTGCTCACGCTCGCCGCGTGCAGCGGACTTTATGATCGGTTTTTGCCGCAGGAAACGGATGTTCATTCGGCGGTCGCGGGCATGGATTTACAAGCCCACGCGCCTCAACCGATCCGGTCCGTCGACGGAAAACTCGAGGGCGTTCGTCCACACGCGGAAACCTATCTGGATGGCACGGGCACCGATAATGTCGCGGTGGCTGGTTCGACTGAGGCGAATGCGGGCAGTCCGTCTGGTTTTGACGTCGATTTTCAAGCCACGCCGATTGAGGCGGCTGCTCGTTCGGTTTTAGGTGATATTCTGAAGGCCAATTACGAGATCGACAGCCGTGTTCAAGGAACCGTCACGCTTGCCTCGGGTCGCCCTTTGCAGGGCAAGGAACTGCTCGCAGCCTTTGAAGCAGCCCTTCAAACGACGGGCGCGGCGCTTTTACGCGAAAAGTCGGGCTTCCGTATTGTTCCGATTGACGAAGCGCCTGGCCGCAGTCGTATCGATCTGTCGACCAATGCGGAGCCAGGTTTCGGCATTACGGTTCTGCCGCTCAAATATGTGTCCGTTGAAACCATCCAGAAGCTGATTGACGGATTGGCGGTGAAGCCGGGCATGACCCGGGTCATTCCCTCACGCAATATTTTATTGATTCAAGGCACCAGCGCGGATCGGCAGGCAGCACTTGATTCGGCGCTGTCCTTTGATCAGGACTGGATGAAAGGACAGGCGGTTGGTATTTTTCCCCTCGTCAATTCCGCCCCCGATGTGGTGATATCCGAAATACGACGGATCATGGATTCAGGCGAAAATGGGGCCAACCAATCGCTGTTGCAACTCCAAACGCTTGCCCGCATGAATGCGATTCTCGTTATCGCCAAACGTCCTGACCTGATCAAAACAACGGGCAAATGGATTGAACGGTTGGATCGGGCGGATAGCGCCGCCAATGCAGGCCGAGTTTACCGTGTAAAATACGGGGACGCCAAACAAATGGCCGGCGTTTTGAATGATGCGTTTGGCAATGGAAACGGATCGCTTTTGCTGGATTCGGCAAACGATCCAAACCGAAAATCCGACACGGCTGCGCTCGGGCTACAATCCGGATCATCGGGACAGGGGCGTTCCGATCAAGTTCAAGCTGCAAGTGACAGTCAGGGCAATGGCCAAACGATGAACGGGGCAAGCGGTTCTACCAATGGCATTTTTGGCTCAAACGCCGTTTTGCCGTCGGGCAGCTTCGGTTCGAGCGATCCCTCTGTTTCAGCTTCGCGGCAGGACAATAAGCCGGATATGCAACGTGTCCGCATTACGGCCGATCCGCTGACCAACTCGCTGTTGATCTTCGCCAATCAGGAAACTGCTGCGATGGTGGAACGCGTCATCGAGCGTTTGGACCGTCCCCGATTGCAAGTCGCTATTGAAGCCACGATTGCCGAAGTATCCCTCAATGATAGCCTTCAATTTGGTGTGCAGTATTATTTGAAGGGCGGAAACAAGGTCAATTCAGGCTCGGTGAGCTTAAGCAATGCGCTGACCCAGCAACCCTTGGGTCAGGCGCTACCCGGCTTTAATTTTTTGTTGGGCGCACAATCCGATCCGAGTGCAATTTTAAGTGCCTTGAGTTCCAAAACCAATGTGAAAGTATTGTCCAACCCCTCGTTAGTAGTGCTTGATAACCAAGTGGCCTCGTTGCAAGTAGGTGATCAGATTCCGGTCGCAACGACCCAAGCAACGCTTGTGGGGGCGAGTACCGTCTCGGGGACAACCGCCAATTTCCCGGTCGCAAACAACATTGATTATCGTAACACGGGCGTGATTTTACGCGTTCTTCCGCGGGTTAGCGCCAACGGTAATGTGACCCTCGATATCGAGCAGGAAATTAGCAATGTCGTTGACAATGCGAATGCAACAACGTTGACACCAAGCGTGTCAGAACGTCGGGTAAAGAGTTCCGTTGTGGTGGCTTCCGGTCAAACCGTTTTGCTGGCCGGGTTGATCAGCGATCAGGTTCAATCGCAACGGGCGGGAATTCCAATTCTGGAGAAAATAACCTTGCTGGGCGATCTCTTCGCGAAGAACCAGACGGCGGCCAACCGAACCGAACTGATTATATTCATTAGGCCACACATTATTCAGGAAGCCTTAGATGCGCAGGCTATCGCGGAGCAAATGCGTGCAAAAATGATTGGTAACGGCCTCCCGAAATAGGGGAAGCCTGGACGAGACACCAAAAGGGATTCGATAAAAGCATCGGCTCATGGACTATTTCATTGATAAATCAATAAAATTTCAAGTGTGGAGTTTTCAATTTAGGGACGGAGAGAAATTGGATTTATAAAATTAAGTATGTTAACCGGCGTATTGAAAAAGTATTTTGTTCAAAACAGAGTACTTTTGATTCAAAGATTTGTTAGGTTTTGACAGGCGACGAGCTGAATGACGCCGCCGCTGATGTAGAACACAATGTCTTGAAGATTCGGCAAAAATGTTGGCAACAGCGACCAAGCTAAAAAGAAGTATACGCACCAGATGCTGCTCATGA
>CAIUPE010000022.1 GCA_903900975.1 uncultured Hyphomicrobiales bacterium
AGTTCCACTGTAAACATCCTTCCAGCCCCTCAATGCCTGTATTTGACAAAGATTAGGCCTAGCAGGACCGGTACACTTTTGCGCCGCCAAGACGCACCCAAAATGCCGGTTTAGTGGTACAATTTATCTCCGCCATTTAGAGCGCTTCTCGTCAATGCCGGCGTCTTCGGCACCCCGCCCGGCGAAATGGTCATCGATGTGATCGAACAGCTGAAACGTCGCCATAGGGAAGCAACCACGGCGCTCGATGATTGCGATCGTGAACACCGGCTCTCACCCGGCCGTCGTCCGACCTGGCTGATCTACCGGATGGTTTGCCTTGATCAGGACATCGACGAGAAGAACAGTGCCGACGTCGGAAATTTGCGCGTTGCTCTGAACGCTTTGGTGAGAGTGTTTCGGTTGTAACTTTGCGAAGTAACCACCTCAATCACGCATTGAACCGCACGACTTATCACATTAACCTATTGAAATTGTTGTGTTTTATGTTGACAGGTCGTGCGGATCAGTCTAAAAGTACCGATATTGGATGTTTGAGAATTGCGCCTGGGGGAAACTCTCGGCGCTTTTTTGTTGCCGGAAGTTTAGAGGAGCCAATGTCATGGGCAAGCTGACAATGGCCACTCCGCGTTTGAAAACGGTTCGCACAGCCCTCGACGAGCCCGTGACGTATGAGCGAAACGAATACTACAACTCGCAAGATCATCGCGCCTGGCGTGCACTGATCATCAGTCGTGCGAATGGCACGTGTCAGTGGCCTGGGTGCAACCGCCGTGAGCCACGCATGTTCGCAGACCACATCGTCGAGCTGCGTGACGGCGGCTCACGCACGGACCCGCTGAACGGTCAGTGTCTGTGCGGTCAACATCACTCGCTCAAAACCTATCGCGCACGCATGGAACGCCCCTATCACCATAGGTCAGCTCATGCCCCCTAGGGGGTTAAATTCTACTTAAAATCAATGACTTAGGAAGCGCCCTGGTCCCATTCAGAGATTTTTTTTGGCTTAAAAAGGGTTTAAGGGGGAAACAACTTAAAAATATGTGCTGGGAATTTGAGCCGGCACATACTGGGGGTGATGACCGAAATTGCATATTGAACTAGCACCGAGTGACTGGTTTCGACGCATTTAGGTTCAGGCAAAGAGCCGCGAGACTGTTTCTGCGTCCGGAAACATATTTTGCTGCAACCAGGATACCGCCCGATAGGGGTGGGCGACAACCAAGGTGGCATTCGCGGTTGTCACGATGCCGACTTTGCGCGGTTCCAGGATTTTGCTTTTTGCGGAAATGAAGTCATCGAAATTGGCGGTCACCAGAAGATGGGCCTGCCCCGCAATCGCCGTATCAAGAACATGCCCGTCTTCTTCGTCACGGATTGGCATCAACCCTGTTCCACCCAACACGATGTGAGGCGAAATGCCTGAAGCACCCATATGGGCATAACCCGCAATCGTTTCGATGACTGGATCGACGGTTTCTCGCGATACACCCCAATCGACCTCGAGGACCTTTCTAAGCCGCGTCAGCATGGCCCAAGAGATGATCAGTTGAACTGGGACTTCACCGATACGACCCGACCGGGCATAGCGCACCAGGACTTGCGAACTCGATCCGTTCATACTTTTTCGGTCAGCCAGAAAAGCCGCGCACCAAATATTGAGATCGAGGCAGAGATTGAGTGTGCGCATCTTTATTGCGTCAGCCCTACGGCTTCAGTCAGGATCTCGTCTTCGCTAGCAATCATCTCACTCGTTTTCATCTCAGCAATGAGCCGACGATGGGCGACCTCCCACTCGGCATCAAGCGTCTTACGAGAAATCTCGCGCGACAGCATGTCCATGTCCTGATCCGTACCCATTTTCTCGATCCTGCGGAAGGCCGCATGAGCCTCGGATGGCAGACGGACATAAAAGCGCAGCGCCGCAGCGGCGATTTGAGCCGGAGAGCGATCTTCGCTCTGGGCGATCCGTTCGATCACGCTTGCCGTCACCTCGTCGGCATAGGCAGAAATTGTCCGGGCAGCCATCGCAATCTCCAGTTTTTATAGAATCTCTATAGTATAGATATTTCTGCAGAAATACGCAATATTTTCATTTTGGGCAAAGCATCCTGATTTAGAAGGGAAACGCCCGATCGCCCAACTTGTATAAAATGCCATTTAAAGCCGCTGGACGCGCCAACAGGCCTCCGGTTATGGAACTTTCCCCTCGTCTCCAGTCCACAGAGACAAATCCCCAAAAGACTGATCCGTGTCCGAAACAAGCTGAATTGGAGCCGCTAGAAAGGCCCCCGCAGCGCGCCAAATGCCCACTACAATCTATGTGTGAGCCTGCTTCGGCTCGATTCCCCCACCCTAATTCCCTTATGGCCTCTAGAACCGATTCAGGAGTCCAATGGCGGCTATTTTGATGTTCCGGCCACTTGCCCGAAACGCCGCGCACCAAGGCCGCTCACGCGACTCCTGAATCGCAGGAATAGGCATGCCTGAAAGTTGCGAATTACATCCGGGAAAAACCGCGCTCGCACTATTCAACGTTGGCGGCTGCAACGTTGATATTGATTATCCGCTAGCGATGCGAGCGAGCCTCATGAAATAGAATAAAAATGTATAGTAAATTGGACGTTTTGTATTATATTTCTTAAATCGTCTAATTTACTAGACAATTTTGACAAAATATCATATTCAACCGTCATAATTTGGCGGAGACGTTCATGTTGGACTTATACGACATCGGGCAAAAAGTCCTTGAGGTTCGGCGGCTCGCCAAACTGACGCAGCCGGAACTGGCCAAGCGTTCTGGGGTGAGCCGGGCAACGATTGCCGGATTGGAGAATGGGAAATTGAACGAACTTGGTGTGATCAAACTCTCCAAAATCTTGGCTATTGTCGGTCTGGATTTACATTTGGGCACAGCAAACCGCACGCGACCAACTCTTGAAGATTTGCAGAGAGAAATTGAATCATGATCCGCGTGTGGAGCGACGAGCCGAAATAGGCAAATTAAAAGATGCTTTAATTTGAGTTCCGGATGTTAAAGCGCGCTTTAATTTGATCCGGCCTAAGCATCTCAAGCGGCAGTCAGTACCTTGTCGACAATAATTTCATCGGCATGGGCACGAGCCTGCGCCATGTCATAGGCGGTTTGCATGCGCATCAGCGTATCGGCCTTGATACCAAAAGCCTTCTCGAACCGGATCGCCATGTCAGCAGAAAGAGCGGTGTGGCCATTGAACAGGTTGCTGAGCGTCTGACGTGTTACATGGAAGCAGGCCGCAAGGCGGTTGATGCTCACGCCATGAGGATCGACGACTTCGCTTTTCAGCCAGTCACCCGGATGAACCGCAAGCGAGGGATGCATGATCATAACCATCAGTGATAGTCCTCCAGGTCCAAGTCGGCGATTGTCGTTTCATCGATCTTGATGAAAGTCAGACGCCAGTTTTTGGTTACTGTCATTGCCCACTGCCCGGCTTTATCGCCGACCAACTCATGCAACCCGTAATTGGGTGGCACTGACAGTTCGTCAAAACCGCCTGCAGCATCGATAAATGCCAGCATCTTGCGGATACGCGCGGTGTCGCCCACGAGGCCTTTTGCATTGCCGGTCTCGAAAAACCGTTTCAGCCCTTTGTGCGAAATACTATCGATATCCATACTGCTTTATGTCAAAGATCGCTTGACATGTCAAGTAGCGTTTGACGTATCCGCCCAAAAGCTTCTCAAATCCAATTTGTGGCCAAGGGTTGAGATTAGAGGCTGTCCAGGTTGATTCTATGGCCCCCCACGTCAATCTCGCCTTCTGGCAGGGCGCCGTGAGTAATATAGAATTGCTCGAGAAATCTTCTAACGTTTGAGTGCTGATTTTGCCGGTCGGCCAGGCTCATATATTGTTTAGAATAGATGGTTGAAGAGTCCAGAATTGCCCTAATTTGCATTTCTATTTCCTGCGGCAATTCGGGTTCTTCGTCATTCATCCATATCTTTTTCAGGGCATCGGCAAGTTCGGGCTTATGTGGCTGGATCAATCGGCAAATCTCCGAATAATCGAGATCATCAGCAAGACTCGTAATTTCCAGGATTTGCTTCAAGGCTGGTTCAAATTGATCGCCAGTCTTGATACCAGTGACATCATCGGATCGAAAAAATCCGGCGTCCCCACGAAGCTCTACGTATAGCGATACCGTTCCATCATCGCAGAACGTGCAAAATAAACGGTTGTCCCACGTTCCAACAATGTCAGTGCCGGATTGATGGGCCAGTTTGATTGTCTTGGTCATGCCTATTTTATCTTCTGCAATTCATCCAGATATTCGAGAAGATTATCGTAATAATGGGAAATCCGTAACCCCACTCCGCTGGTTCAAATATGTCCGCCACGAGGACCGCGCTGCTTATGAGCGCGACGGCTGGGTCTTTGCTGCCGAACTCGGCCCGACCCATGGCTACTATTCGGTCCTGATGGAAAAAATAGAGAACACTGATGACCACACCGAAAAAGAGCGGGATGGGGCGGCCAACGCACGCCCCGACGCCAGAGACACGCCGTCAGGTTGAAGCACTCGCGTCCTGCGGGACGACCTACGAGCTGATCGCCCGCGTGATCAATATCAGCGTGCCGACGCTGACGAAGCATTATGGCGAGGTGCTCGAGGTCGCTGGTGTCAAAGCCAACGCGATGATTGCCCAGAGCCTTTATAAAAGGGCTCTATCGAACGACAAAGGGGCGATCACAGCTGCCATTTTCTGGCTAAAGGCCCGCGCAGGCTGGCGTGACAATATTTCGCTGGACGAAACCGGCGCTCCCGTCGGTAAAAAGGAAATCGCCCAAGCTGAGGCCCAGACGGCAGGTGTCGGCACCGAATGGGGCGATGATCTTCGTCAAGGCTCAACGCCACAGCTGAACTGAACGCATGGACTGGAACACGGCGTGCCCCGACTGGGAGGATCGTATTCTTACGGGCAGGACGATTGTTCCTGACCTTCCGCTGTTTGAGGATGAAGCTGCCCGCGCATTGCGGATCTTCAAGCGGCTGCGTATCCCCGATGTGATTGGCACGCCGACCATGGCGGAAGCCTGTGGCGAGTGGGTGTTTCCGATCGTCGAGGCGCTGTTTGGATCCTACGATCCGGTTGCCAATATCCGGATGATCCAGGAGTTCTTTTTACTCGTCCCGAAAAAGAACTCGAAGTCGAGCAGCGGCGGCGCCATTATGGTGGTGGCCCTTATCGTCAACCGAAGGCCCAATGCAGAATTCCTGCTGATCGCACCGACAAAAGAAATCGCCGATATCGCCTTCAAGCAGGCGGCCGGCACCATCAGGATCGATAGCGAGCTTTCAAAGCTCTTTCATATTCAACGGCATTTGCGGTTGATCACACATCGTAATACCGGTGCCACGTTACAGATCAAGGCCGCCGACACGGATGTCATCACCGGCTCCAAAGCAACCGGCACGATGATCGACGAGACGCATGTGTTCGCAAAGAAGGCGAATGCAGCCGATATTTTTCTCGAGATCCGCGGCGCATTGACCGCACGGACCGACGGGTTTCTGTTTCAGACGACGACACAGTCCAAGGCGCCGCCTGCAGGCGTGTTCAAGACCGAACTCGCTATGGCGCGCGATGTGCGCGACGGGATCGTCAAGCTGCCGCTCTTGCCTGTTCTCTACGAGTTGCCAAACCGCATCTCGGACAAGGACGGCTGGAAGGACCGGGCCTACTGGCACTGCGTGAACCCGAATATGGGCCGCTCGGTCAATGAGGAGTTTTTAGCCCGCGAAGTGATGAAGGCAGAAGGCGATCCGGCACAGACCGCGCTTATTGCCTCGCAGCACTTTAATGTCGAGATCGGCCTTTCCCTGCGCTCCGACCGTTGGCCGGGAGCAGACTTTTGGGAAGAGGCAACTGATCGCGCCATTACGCTTGCTCAATTGATTGAACGTTGCGATGTCGCGGTCATCGGCATTGATGGCGGCGGTTTAGACGATTTGTTCGGCCTTACGGTATTAGGCCGCGAGATTGGAACGAAGCGATGGCTTTCTTGGTCCTGGGCGTCCGCTCACAGGATTGTACTCAACCGGCGCAAATCAGAAGCCGCACGGCTCAAGGATTTTGAAGCCCAGGGTGATCTGACTTTTGTTGGACAGATGACAGACAAGCTCTTCGTACTCGAGTCGAACGAGGATGATCCGGAAGGTTTTGCGCTACCGGTCGATATTGGCTTGATCATTGATCTCGTCAAACGAGTTGACGATGCCGGTATTCTGCATTCGGTCGGGCTTGATCCGTTCGGAGTAGGAGCCATCGTTGATGCGCTCGCAGAAGCAGGGATCGGTTCCGAGGACGACAAACTTGCGCACAAAGGTCGGATGCGCGTCATCGGCATCTCGCAGGGCTGGAAACTTTCGGGCGCGATCAAGACGGCCGAGCGGAAGCTCTCGGATGGAACGCTTGTGCACGCCAATCAGGCACTCATGGACTGGTGCGTGGGCAATGCCCGCATTGAGCCCAAAGGCAATGCCATTACGATCACGAAGCAGGCCTCCGGCACCGGCAAGATCGATCCTCTGATGGCGCTCTTTAATGCGGTCTCGTTGATGAGCGCCAATCCGGATGCCGACTTCTCGATCTATGAGGAGCGCGGCATGATGATTTTCTAAAGTTTCGAGGAGCGCGCCGGCATGGGACTAGGCAGCGCACTCAAGCGGATTATTGGCAAACGCGAGACACGATCATCCACCATTGATGATACCTATTTAGGCTCTGGGCTTTGGTCCAATCCGTCGATTGCAGGCGTCCGGGTCGACCAGCAAACGGCAATGACCGCAACAACGGTGATGGCTTGCGTCACAATCCTCGCCGAGGACTTTGCCAAGCTCACACCGAATATCTTTCACAAGGACCCGAAGACGGGAGCCCGCAAGCCTGCAACAGAGCACGATCTCTATGTGCTGCTCTATCAGCCGAACGATTTCCAGAACGGGTTCGAGTTCCGCGAGACCATGATGGCGAACCTCGTACTGCACGGGAACGCCTATGCGGTCAAAATCAGGGACGGGCGCGGCAGGGTTCTTAAACTCATTCCCGTGAACGCCAACTGGGTAGCGCTTCGAGAGGCACCCGACGGCAATCTCTTCTATCGTGTAACGCCCACGGGGCTGCACATGATGGCGGAACTCAAAGGGGAACCGTTCTTCATCCCCGCCGAGGACATGCTCCATATCCGTGGCATGTCGATGAACGGGCTCTTGGGCTCCTCGCGCATGATGATGGCGAAAGAGGCCATCGCCCTCTCGTTGGCTTACGAACAACAAGCCTCACGCTGGATGAACAATCAGGCGAGCCTGTCAGGTGTGTTGCAAACCGACCAGAAACTCTCGGAGCCTGCAGCCAAGCGTCTTGCTCAGGATTGGCGGGATCTTAAAACCGGACTGCAGAATGCCGGCAAGATTGCTGTTCTCGAACAGGGGCTAAAATTCCAACCGCTCTCGATGAATGCCGAGCAGGCGCAGTTCATAGCGTCAAGGCAGTTTCAGGTGGCCGAAGTCGCGAGAGCATTCCGTGTACCACTTCACATGATGGGCGATCTGACACGCTCGACCGATAACAATATCAGCCAGCAAGCGCAGGAATATATCAACCTGACCTTGTCGGGTTACGTCTCACGCTGGCGCGAAAAGCTCGATGTGAGTTTCGACCTTCGGGCGCAGGATCTCTTTGTTGATTTCGATTTGTCGCAGCTGATCCGCGGCGATGTGACGACACGCTACGCCAATTATGCGCGCGGCATTACCGGCGGATTCCTGACGATGAACGAGGCACGCATTGATGACGGGCGTGATCCGATGCCGGGCGGTGACGAGCTTTTAAAACCGCTGAACATGGATGCGCCCGGAAGCCATTCGACCGGTGCCAAAGCCGAAGGTGGCGGAAGGCCTTCGAATACCGATGCAGGCAAGGGACCAACCGCACAATGACAAGTACCCGAAAAATTCCCGAAGCCGTGCGTCTTGCCGCAAGCCAACCTTTATTTGGAATGCCCGAGGCAGATGATGACACCTCGGTTGACCGCGTCATCCGCTACGCGTTCTCGGATGCTTCTGTTGCACGCGATCATCACACGATTGCAGCGAACGCCTGGGGTCTCGAGAATTTTCTGAAGAACCCCGTGTTGTTAATTTCCATGGCGGTTTCAGGAATCTAACGCAACGGGGCTAATATGGGCTCCGCATGAAACAGAAGCAGTATAGTCGCCTCGGTATCGAGGAAAGAGAAGCGATCA
>CAIUPE010000023.1 GCA_903900975.1 uncultured Hyphomicrobiales bacterium
AGTTCCACTGTAAACATCCTTCCAGCCCCTCAATGCCTGTATTTGACAAAGATTAGGCCTAGCAGGACCGGTACACTTTTGCGCCGCCAAGACGCACCCAAAATGCCGGTTTAGTGGTACAATTTATCTCCGCCATTTAGACATCTACGAGACCCCGTCCACGGAGGATCGAAGCGTAGCTCGCCACCACTCCGAAGGACGGATTGATCGCGCACTCCTGCAATCATTACTGCCGCTTGATGATTACGAGGTCTATTTGTGCGGTCCGCCCGCCTTTATGAAAGCGAGCTATGCCACTTTGCGCACACTGGGCATCGCCCAAGACCGCATCGCGTATGAGTTTTTCGGCCCTGCGACAATATTGGAAGCCGATATTGAGGCTGTCATCGCGCCATCGAGTATGCAGGTCGTCGCCCCACCACTCGTGACACCAGCCCCAACCGACGCCCCGATTGTTACCTTCGTCCGTTCCGGACTGAGCGTGGCGTTTGATGCCAAAACCGGCTCGCTCCTCGACTTTGCTGAAAGCGTCGGCCTGACGCCGGATTTTAGTTGCCGCTCAGGCGTATGCGGAACCTGCAAGGTCAAAATTCTGTCCGGACAGACGCGAAACATTGAGACGCCCCTTGATGAAGTGAATGCGGGCGAAATTCTCTTGTGTTGCTGCGTTCCCGAGACTGAAATCCAGATTGATCTCTAGCGCGACACTGCACCCTGATCGCTCTCTCCAGCAGTAAAATCACGGCCCGCTTGTCCATGAGGCAAACAAAGAGAACCGTCTGCACCTCTCTGATAAAATTAAAATGCGCCGATCAGCGAGCCCTGACGGGCCGATCTATTAGTTTTTCTAACTCGTTCAACTCGCTTTCTAAATTGAGCTAATTGCCGGGCTCGCTCTATGGTCTGTGTCGCGGGCTTTTGAAATGCGGCGTTGCCGCAAAATGTCTCCATAAAATTGGCATGGATTGCTCGCGCGACGGGGCTTTGACCCATCGTTGGACGCGCAAAGTAAATTTGGATGGGGACGCCGCAGGGCGCATACGATCCGGCAAAATCGAATTGGGAAAGGGTGGAATATGAACCTCTATACACTGCTTCAGGCGAGCGCAGCCAAGGGTAAACCGGTCCGTGTCGGGCTGATTGGCGCCGGCAAGTTTGGATCGATGGTTCTGGCCCAAGCGCAGCAGATTGCCGGACTGCATATGGTCGCGGTGGTTGACCTTGATGTCGGCAAGGCGCGCCAATCACTCGACCGTGTTGGTTGGCCAAAGGAGCGTTATGCGGCACCCAATGTCGGTGATGCCATACTCAGCGGTCGTACCTGTGTCACCGCCAATGTCGATGCTGTTCTTGCGTGTCCGGAAATTGATTGCATCATCGAGGCGACGGGCCACCCGATCGCCGGAACGCGTCATGCGTTGAAATCGATCGAGGCTGGCAAACATGTCGTGATGGTCAATGTTGAAGCCGACGTGATGGTCGGGCCTATCCTTGCGAGAATGGCACGCGAAAAGGGCGTTATTTATTCAATGGCCTATGGCGATCAACCCGCTTTGATCTGCGAACTTGTCGATTGGGCGCGCGCATCGGGCTTCGAAATAACCTCTGCCGGTAAAGGTATGAATTTCGAACCGCGCTACCGGTACTCCACACCTGACACCGTGTGGGGCTTCTTCGGTTGGACCGCAGAAGAGGTCGCCAAGGGCGATTTCAACCCGAAAATGTATAATTCCTTCACCGACGGTACAAAGGCAGCAATCGAAATGGCCGCCGTTGCTAATGGCACGGGCCTCGATTGCCCTGACAATGGCCTCGCCTTCCCGCCCTCCGGCGTTCATGATCTTGCCAAAGTTTTCCGCCCGCGCGCCGATGGTGGCAGAATGGACCGCTCCGGCCTCGTGGATATCGCCGCCAGCCAAGAGCCCGATGGCCGCGAGGTCCTCAACAATATTCGCTACGGCGTGTTTGTTACCTTCAAAGCCCATAATGAATACGCGAAGGCTTGTTTCAAACAATACGGACTGCTGACCGATCCTTCTGGATGGTACGCGTCAATGTGGCGTCCATTCCACATCATCGGCCTCGAAACCTCGATAAGTGTGCTTTCGGCAGTCCTGCGCAATGAAGCGACAGGCTCATCGAAAGAATTCCGCGGTGACGCCGTTGCGACCGCCAAAACGGATCTCAACCCCGGCGACATGCTTGACGGAGAAGGTGGTTTCGCGGTTTGGGCCAACGCCATTCCAGCCTCGCGCAGCCGCTCGCTCAATGCGTTACCAATCGGCCTTGCCCACAATGTCAAGGTTATCCGCCCGGTCAAGAAGGATACCATTGTCAGCTTCGACGACGTTAAAATCGTGCATGATCTTGATGTCGTCAATCTGCGCCGCCAGATGGAACGCGAATTCGGCCCGGGCGTCGGTGCATGAAGCGGTCGAATCAATCATGACAGTCCCGTCTGAAACGCACGCAGCTTTCGTCGTAATTGCAGAATTTAGGGTCAAACCCGAGTGTCTTGCAGAATTTCTCGATGCTGCGCGGGACGATTCCATCTGCTCGGTGCGCGATGAAGTCGGCTGCCGGCAATTCGACATTATCGTTCCGGATACGCAAAGCGGAAATGTCGTTTTTTACGAGGTTTACGATAGCCGCGCGGGATTTGATCTCCACCTTGAAACGCCACATCTCGAGCGCTTCCGCAAAGCGTTCCCCGCGCTCATCATTGAGGAATTGCCCGTTCGCTTCGCGCGTCGTCACCATCCCTGATCAAAAGCGGCGCGATGATGCTAAAGCTGCGCCGCTTGACCAGTCCATTTTTCGCGCTCACTGCGAAGCCAGTTCAGGAAGATCTGAACTTTTTTGTGCCGCAGACGGTCTGACGGGCAGACGATCCATTGCGTCACGAGCCGGACTTCTGGCGGTGAAGCGACGGGGCAGATTAGCCGCCCCTCCGTCAATTCGCGCCACATCATGAGGTTGCTTTCCAGCGCAATCCCCATGCCATCGGATGCCGCATCAATGGCCATGTGGCTGCGATCAAACATCACGCGCTTCCAGCGAAAATCATGACTAACACCCGCTTTCGCGAACCAAGGCACCCATTGGGCTTGAGATTTTACCGAATGAATCAGGCGATAGCTCGTAACGTCCTTGGGTGAAAGGGAGCCTTTCGTGGCATAAGTCGGGGTGCAAACCGGCCAGAAACTCTCCTCGGCCAAGCCTTCAACGAACAGTCCCGGCCAGCGGCCATCGCCATGGCGTATTTCGATATCGACAAGTTCACTGTTAAAATCGGTTGGCTCGTTTGTGGCATCAAGCCGGACTTCAAGCTCCGGGTTGGCGTCGAGAAAGGCACCCAACCTCGGCAAAAGCCATTTGTTCGACAAAGTTGGCGTTGCCCTGATTGTCAGCGTCGTGATCGTACGATGACCGCGAATCGCGTTTGTCGCATCGGAAATCCGTTCAATCTCGTCCGTGATCATCGAGAAATAGCGCTGTCCAGCTTCTGTTAGGACAACACGACGACCCATTTTGTTGAGCAGCGAAATCCCGAGTTGCACCTCCAACGCCTGAACCTGCTGGCTCACTGCTGACGGCGTAACGCTTAATTCTTCGGCGGCTTTGCTCACGCTGCCAGACCGCGCAACCGTGTGAAAAACGCGAATCGCTTTAATTGGCAAATGCATCGTTTTCTCCATGACGCGCGTTAACGTCCGGCAAGTAGCACACGAAACTCAACGCCGAACTCCCTCCAACCTATTAGATTTCCTTAAAGAATGGGAAGGAGTTCTAAATTGCGCCTAATCAATCACTTTCATACCCTAATCCTAACACGTTGGTAAGGGCACCGTGTTTCACGGCGAAATCACAAGTCAATCGATGCTTCTTGAACTTTCTGAGCTTGTTTTAGTTCATATCGGGCAAAAATTTGATTTCACGGGGTACGTAGTCCGCAAGCCGACGATGTCTGCACTCCAGAACGGGAAGCAATTCCGGCTGGTCACATAAGGGAGGAATTCATGACACGTAATTTCAAGACTATGCTTGCCACCACGGCGATCATTTCAGTCGCTCTCGCGGGCTATGCGCACGCAGGCGATAGCTGCTCGGCTTACCCGAAAGCTGCGACAGAGAAGGTCGAATCGTCCGACCTCGAAAAGGTATTTGGCGCAACCCCCAAGCCCGGAAAGAAGCTACGCTTCGTTTACGTGACCAAGACCCTGATCAATGAATTCTGGCAGGACGTCGCCGCCGGCGTGAAAGACGAAGCCAGCAAATACGACATTACCGTTGATGTTCAGGCTGCCAAGGATGAGTCCTCGCTCATCGAGCAGCTCAACCTTGCCCAGACCGTCCTCTCGCAAAAGCCGGACGCCCTACTGCTCTCGCCGCAGTCGGACTCCAACCTGTTGCCGGTTGTGGAAGCCGCGCGCGCGCAAAACATTCCGACCATCATCATTGATGACGCGAAGACCGATGGCGCAACAACCTATATCGGCACCGATCAGATTGCTATTGGCGCGAAAGCCGCAGATTACCTGAATTCGCGCTTCCCGAATGGCGGCAAGGTCGCACAAATCGAAGGTGCCGCCGGTTCGCCGAACGCACGCAAGCGCATTCAAGGCTTCACGGAAGGCCTCAAGAAGTATCCAAAGCTGCAACTCGTCTCCTCGCAGCCGGGCAATTGGGACCGTCTCGTAGCGCTTAACGCGACGAGCAATATCCTACGCCAGAATCCTGACCTTGTTGGCGTTTATGCCAATAATGACGGCATGGCGCTCGGCGTTGTCGAAGCTGTCCGCACCGGCAGCTCACTCGATAAGGTTGCAGTCGTGGGCACCGACGGTGTCCGTGACGCCAAGAGGTCGGTCGTGGCAAAGGAAATGTCCGCGACTGTCGCGGAATTCCCGTTCGATGAAGGCCAGCTCGGCGTTCAGGTCGCGTTGCGCGTTCTTGGCTGTCAGGCAGTTCCTGCGTGGGTCGTCTCACCACAAGCGGTCATTACTGCGGATAACGTCGCCCAGTTCCCTGATCCAGTCGTCAAGTAATATCCAAAACATTAAATCGCGTCGCTACCCGGACATTGTTCCGGGTAGCGTTTTTTCTTAAGAACGGAGCTCTTGCCATGATGCCCGATCTTTCCGCCAGCCCATCAGCCACTCGTCCACTGTTGGCTCTTCGGCGGATCGAAAAGAGCTACGGCCCGGTCAATGTGCTGAAGGGCGTTGACCTGACGCTGATCCCCGGTGAAGTCCATGCGCTGCTGGGCGAGAATGGTGCCGGAAAATCGACGTTGATGAAGATCGTCTTCGGGTTAGTGCAGCCAACATCGGGTTCAATATCACTGTTAAGAACAGGCGAAGTACGCATTGAAAGCCCGCGTCATGCGCTATCCCTTGGCATCGGTCTTGTTAGTCAAGAACTGAGCCTTGTGCCGCAACTTGATGTTGCACAGAATATTTTCCTCGGCGTTACAGGTGCCTTGCAAACGGTGCCGCGCGCGAGCCTGCGCGCTAAAGCCAATGAGATTCTGGCCGAATTAGCGCCCCATATCGACAGCCGCGTCATGGTAGGCACACTCGGCATGGCGGATCGGCAATTGGTCGAAATAGCCCGTACGCTCGCACGTGGCGGCGAGATTATCGCTTTTGACGAACCAACCTCCAGCCTGACCCCATCCGAGCGTGACAATCTGTTTCGGGTGATCCGAAAATTGCGTAGCGCTGGCAAGGCCGTCATCTATATCTCGCACCGCATGAAGGAAATCCGCGAGATTTGCGATCGAATGACGGTATTGCGCGATGGCAATGTCATCATTTCCGATGAAATCACCAAGCATACCGATGAACACATTAACGCGTTCATCACCGGTCGCCAGCTTGCCAGCGTCCTCAGAAACCGCACGTCTGGTGATGGCAAGACCTTTGGCGACATCGCGCTTGACCTTCAAGGACTGACAACCGATCGCATTACGGATGTTTCGCTGCAAGTCAGAAGCGGCGAGATTCTGGGTCTCGCCGGGCTCGTCGGATCAGGCCGCTCGGCGGTTTTACGCGCCATCTTTGGCGTTGATGCCATCCGCAACGGAACAATAGCGGCAAACGGCCAAACGCTTCGCATTGAGCGTCCGGTCGATGCAATCAATGCGGGAATTGCCTATATTCCCGAGGATCGCCGCGGCCATGCAGTCATCCCTATGATGAGCATTGAGGGTAATTTCGGTCTGGCCAATTATCGCCGCTTCTCGCGGTACGGGTTCATCGATTTTCGTCGCCGCAAGGCGGCCATCCGGCGCTACGCATCGGAGCTATCGATCAAGCCCGCCGATATCTCGGTGCCACTCAGCAATCTCTCCGGCGGCAATCAGCAAAAAGTCGTCATCGCGCGTTGGCTTGGCACCAAAGCACGCATTTTCCTGTTCGACGAGCCGACCCGCGGCATCGATGTTGGCGCAAAGGCCGATATTTATGCGCTGTTGCGTGAGCTCGCCAAGCAGGGCGCAGCCGTCATCGTCGTCTCGTCGGAATTGCCCGAGATCATGCTTTTAAGCGACAATATCGGCGTGATGGCCAATGGCCAGCTCGCGGCACATTTCGCCCAGGACGATACAGTGACGGAGGATCGGCTGATGAGGCTGATGTCCGGGGAGACCACGAGATGAGCAACGGGGAAACGGAACATCAAGCCATGCAACCGAACACACATGAGGCCAAGGCGCCACCGGCTCGCCACACCGGCGATTTTGCGCGAAAAGCCAGCGTTCTCTCCGGTGGTATTGGGCTGTTCATCGTCTTCTCCGCCTTAACCAGCAGCTTCTACCAACCCGCCAACCTGCTCGACATTCTGCTCCAATCCTCGATCAGCGCCATCACCGCCGTCGCAATGACCTTGGTGATCATGACGAAGGGCATTGATCTGTCCGTCGGCTCGATTGCCGGCCTGTCGAGCATGGTGGCGGCTAGCCTTGTCTCGCACGGTGTCGGCGTCGCGATCACTGCCGGAATGTTAGTTGGCCTTGTCTGCGGCTTCATCAATGGCATTTTAATTGCGCGGCTGAAGCTTCCCGATTTCATTGTCACACTAGGCACGCTCAGCGTGTTTCGTGGCGCAGCTCTGATTTACACCAACGGCCAACCGATTTATGGCCTGCCACCGCTTTTCCGCACGATTTTCGCCGGTCAAGTTGCAGGCATCCCGACCCCCGTCTTACTCGCA
>CAIUPE010000024.1 GCA_903900975.1 uncultured Hyphomicrobiales bacterium
ACCGAGGCGACTATACTGCTTCTGTTTCATGCGGAGCCCATATTAGCCCCGTTGCGTTAGATTCCTGAAACCGCCATTTTAATTCTAGATTGTTTCGTTACGTTGAATCAATCGATGTCGTAGCGCGCCCTATCGTTGGTCTTGGAGGGGTTGAATAATATGCCATCGTCCATAATCATGATATGACGGAACGACCTATTTCGTACACGGCAAACGTTGGCTAACAGGTCAGCGAAATTTTTCGCGGAAGGCCGTGGTTCATAGCCGCGAAAATCTTAATGGCGGGGTGGAAAATCAAAGCCGATGACATATGATTTTGTTGCCCACCCGCATCGCGAAGAAGTGTTAAAGGAAGTGCATGCGCGCCCTTTTCATCCGATCAAGACTCCATCGCGATTTCTCCACTATGCGTTTATGACGAGTGCAGAACAAGCCGCCGATGACCGCAAAGCGTTCCAGTTATTTTGTCTGTTTAATTCTGCACCACCGCCGCCGTTTTGGGCGAAGCACCATCGCGTCCAGATTGGAAAATCAACAGTCCAATGGGAGCAGCATACCGAATTCACGACTTATACGTGGGAATTATCAACCTCGAACGCACATCCCTTTGAAAATGTGGCGGGAGATGTTGAGACTGGCATGAATAAAATTTCCCAGCCGGGCCCTCTCCTGGTCGCAATCGATCTTCATTTGGTTGCCGCCGGCATCCTTACCAATGTTGAGGCATTATTTGAGCATTCAAGCCTTGCTATGGCCCGGGTCGATCGTAATAGCGCGCTTATCGCAACCGATTTTCGTGTTGACGCTAACGGAGTTGTCAGGCTTTTGGTTGAAGATAGGGGGCTTACCCCGGCGCGGGCGGGGGCGCTTGTCCAACGGTTATTGGAAATTGAAACCTATCGCATGCTGGCCTTGCTTGGCTGGCCCGAAGCCCAAAAAGTTAGCCCGGCCGTTAAAATCATTGAAGATACGCTTGTTCGTATAGCCCGTTCGATGACCGAAACAGAAGGGCTTTCAGCCGATCATGCCTTGCTGAACGAACTCACCACGCTGGCAGCTACTTTGGAAGCTGAGTCAGCGGTATCCGGTTACCGATTTGGCGCTAGTCGGGCCTATGATAGCATTGTTCAACAAAGATTGAAGGCCATTGGCGAGGAGCCTATCGATGGGTGGCCTACCTTTGAAGCGTTTCTGGCAAGGCGCATGGCACCTGCGATGCGCACTTGTGCGATGCTTGAGGAGCGTCAAGCTAATTTATCCCGCAAGCTTACCAGGGCCACCAATTTGCTGCGGACCCGGGTGGATGTAGAAATAGAACAGCAAAATCGGGATCTTTTGGCGTCTATGAACAAAAGGGCGCGTATGCAATTGCGCTTACAACAGACCGTTGAAGGTTTATCCGTTGCGGCCATCAGCTACTATGTTGTCGGTCTTGCGGGGTATGTTTTCAAAGGAGCCAAGGAAAGTGGCTACTTTCCGCTGGAAAGTAGTATTGCGACGGCACTCGTTGTGCCGGTTGCCCTAATTGCCGTAGCTATTGTTGTTGCACGCATTCGCCTGTTGCATGGAAAACATGATGACTGATTTCGCCTCATACGACCGGCGCTTTCACGTATGCTGAGGGTCTCGTCCACTAACTATTCACCAACCTGCACTTTAACTCGTCCGATCAAGCTTTAATGACGGACTTTTGCCCTATTCGTCGCCCGGAACTCCATAACTCTTGGCATTCGACGGATTAACGGCGCGTTGCAAATAATCATTCATTTGAGGGGCATATGCCTGCCATAGGCTGCGTAGCGTGCGAACCGGGCAACTATCGTCCCAGTCAACCCGCAAGCTGACGAGCGGGAAACTCTGTTCATGATACACGAGCAGCGCCGCTGAATGCACTGGTCCTTCCTCGCCCCCCGTCGCCAAGCCAGCCTCAAGGGCAAGCAAGAGCCGCTCACCCAGAAATGCATCGCTGTTTTGTTCGAAAGCATCCGTCATGCTGCGCGGAAGTGCGGCCGTTTTAAGTAAATTTCCGGCAGCAACACAATGAGGGGCTTCCGATACGCCGAAGGTGCCAAGAATATGAGTGCCCGACCAAGAGGCCGAAATGCCGTGCTTATCGACCGCCGTTAATTGTCGATATGCGATATCTGGCCGATCCTTAGTAACCGCTTCGATAGCTTGCTTTGCGCTTAGCCCGCGCTCCATAAAATCCAGCAATAGGGACCCGAGTTTAGGATCCGTGACATTTTGGGTGGCAACCGCGCCAATGCCTGCTCGAGCGTGCGGGCACCGGGCACCGACTGCAATCGAAGACGTCGTTATGGCAACGCCAAACGCATTCGTTCTTTTGCAATGGCCAGCTATTGAAAATGTCATCGGGCAAAGACCTGTTTCTTTAATCGGATCAACGTTTGGCGGACCTTAAATTAAGGAATGACCGCAGTGACTTCGATTTCGACGAGCCATTCCGGCCGAGCCAAAGCGGTGACAACCAGACCGGTCGAGCATGGAAATACCCCTTTGAGCCATTTTCCCATTTCCTGATAAACGGCCTCCCGGTATCGAATATCGGTCAAGTACACGACGACGCGACAAATATGATCCAAATTTCCGCCGGATTCTTCCATCAATAGCTTGATATTGGCCATTGCCTTCGCTGTCTGGGCTACCGGATCACCAACATGAAGCGATTCACGGGTATCAAGGTCTTGGCTGATCTGACCGCGCACAAAGACCATTGTACCCTTTGCCACGACGGCTTGACACAGGTCATTGTCCAGCTTTTGTTCAGGATAGGTGACTTTAGTATTGAAGGGGCGGATGCGTTTATGTTCGGTCATTGCTGCGTATTTCCTGGGAAAGCGCGACGAGCGGTCGATGATCTTAAGCCCTATAGTCATGGTTCAGAGCCTAGTATTTGTCTATCCGATTTTTGAAATAAGTGGGATCAATATCCTTCCATTTTTTAGCGCATCCATTATGGCGCGACTACCGGGTTGATCGTTCATTATTATTTGCGTTAAGCGATTTAAGATAACCTCTATGGAGCGCTGAATTCCTAATTATTTCATACGCTGTATACCTAAGACCTTCATCACGACGCGCTCATACCCAGGTTCGCTAGAGCCAACGCGGATCTTGCGTATGATTCTGCCAGAGGCAGCTGTTATTAATTAGTCTTGGAGCGTCAGAGGGCCAGCATTGCGGCCAGCTCTAAGATCAGAAAGCGGCGCCTGGACGGATGCCGGCCATTTTCAACATTATGGCGAGGGGGCAGAATCCGGTAAATGAGGCCTGTATCAGATTGAGCGCTACAAGGCCCGCCAACAGCAACCACCACGGGCTAACCGCGAGGGTGAGTGCGATGCTAAGTAAGACCACCGAACCTGCAAAGGCCATGACTATTTTATCGATGCTCATGAGGGAATTCCTTCTGATTATGCCCCAAGAGGTCCACAATCATCCTTGCAATAGAGCTCATAGAGCAGTGCGATCATGCGCGAGACATTCGGGTTGCCGAGTGAATAGAAAATCGTCTGGGACTCGCGCCGTGTGGTAACGAGGTTGTCATCTCTGAGCCGCGCGAGATGTTGGGATAATGCCGACTGGCTAAGGCCGATGGCACTCTGTATCGCAGACACAGACCGCTCTCCTTTGTGCAGCTCGCACAGGATCATCAGCCGTTGGCGGTTTGCCAGCGCTTTGAGAAAGGTTTCGGCCTCGGCAGCCTTGGGGGCGAGTTCTTCTAAATTCATACTTGCTAATTTATAATATTCTAATATATAGGTCAAGTCCTTTCTGGGCTCACCCGTCCTTGGAGACTGTCATGCGCCTCGCCCCCTTTTCGTTGCTGCCGGCCTTGATAAGCGTTTGCCTAGGGGCGAGTGCTGCAGAGTTTATCGTCCAACCCGTCTCCCTTGATGATCAAAAGGCCGTGTTGGCAACGGTCGAGCCGGTGAAGATGATCACGGCACGGGCCAGGATCGGCGGCACTGTTGTTGTGTTGAAGGCCACCGAAGGCATGACGGTGGAAGCGGGTACGGATTTGGCCGTTGTGGTCGATGACAAGCTGGCGCTTCAGATCAAGGCGCTGGACGCCCGCATCGAGTCGCAAGATGCGCAGCGTGCCAAAACGGAGCTCGATCTCAACCGGATCAACGAACTCTTTTTGCGCGGCACGGCCTCGCAAGCACAAGTGGATCAAGCCAAGACGGTGTTTGAGGTTGCCAACCGCCAGCTCTCCGCGATCAAATCGGACCGTGATGTTATCCTTCAGCAAACGGCAGAAGGAATTGTTCGCGCGACCGGACAAGGCCGCGTGTTGACCGTTCCGGTGGCGGAAGGCTCAGTCGTCATGCCGGGTGAAACCATCGCCACCATGGCGGAAGTCCATTATATTTTGCGCGTCGAATTACCGGAACGCCACGCCCGCTTTATGCGTTCGGGCGATACGGTAAAAATTGCGGGTCGCGGTGCTTCTGACGGCGAACAGGAGACGCTTAAAACCGGAACCGTGCGCACCGTCTACCCCGAAATAAAGGGTGGGCGGGTCATTGCCGATATCTCGGTGGATCAGCTTGGCGATTATTTTGTCGGCGAGCGCACCCGTGTCTATGTTGCGACAGGAACACGGCAGGCGATTGTGGTTCCGACGTCAGTGGTATTTTTAAGGGCTGGCATTGAATATGTCCGCCTTGGCGACGGCCGAGAAATCGTGATCAAAACCGGCGAACATCGGGATGATAATGTCGAAGTGCTTTCGGGCTTGAAGGCGGGCGATGTGGTGGTGACGCCATGAAGCTCGGCCTTTCCGGAAACCTCACCCGCACCTTTATCTCATCGCCGCTCACGCCGCTGTTACTGATCGGCGCGATCATTGTTGGCGCGATTGCTTTGTTCGCTCTGCCACGCGAGGAAGAGCCGCAAATTAGCGTGCCGATGGTTGATATAGTCGTGGCAGCCAATGGCTATAAAGCCGCCAATGCGGTGGAGCTGATCACGCGGCCTTTGGAAGATATTGTCAAAGGCATCAATGGCGTCGAGCATGTCTATTCCAACACGCTTGATGATCGGGTTGTTGTCACCGCGCGCTTTTTCGTTGGCACTGATGAGGACACGGCG
>CAIUPE010000025.1 GCA_903900975.1 uncultured Hyphomicrobiales bacterium
CGGCAACAGCCCAAGATTTCGAAACACCGTTCACTGAAAATATGACAAGTAATGAATAACAAAACAGTTCAACATGCCAGCAACAACAATATATACCGATCGGTTTACGAACTGGTTTGAGAGCCGCGGGTGTTGATTTGCGCGACATCGATGTGCGTTTCACTGGTGTACGTTTGCGTGATATGGCCGGTGCCAAGAAGTTAATGACCGAAGCCGGTAAAGCTGACTTCGAGCATGAGCTGATCACGGTTGATGAAGAGCAGTACAAGAACGCAGGCGACGCGATTGCGGCGCAGATGCGTGAGGCTGGTTTCAAGGTGAAGCGGACGGTGCTTCCAGGTTCAACCTTCTGGAATGACTGGACGAAATATCCGATGTCGATCACCAACTGGAACATGCGTCCGCTCGGCGTGCAGGTGCTCGCTTTGGCCTATCGTTCGGGCGAAGCGTGGAATGAGTCCGCGTTCTCGAACAAAGAGTTCGATGACAAGCTCAACAAGGCACTCACCGTGCCGGACGTTGCTGCGCGTAAGGTCATCATGGCGGATGTCGAAAAGATCCTTCAAGACTCCGGTACCTTGATCCAGCCTTATTGGCTGTCGCTCTATAATCACTCGGTCAAGGCCGTCCAGAATTATGGAATGCATCAGACCTTCGAGACAGATTTCCACGACGTCTGGCTCGATGTTTGACCGAACCCCTTCGGTCGGAGGCGGGAGCTCTTGCGGGCTCCCTCTTTTTTTGGACAATCTGATTTATTCGATTACCTTTAGCCGAAGTCTTCTTGTGTCGAAGGATCGGTGATGCTGGCATTCTTTCTTCGTCGCCTCGGGGTCATGGCATTAACGATGCTGTGCCTGACCTTTGTCGTGTTTTATCTTGTCAATTTGGAACCTAATTTAAGAAAACTGGCCATTAGCCAGACCGAAATGCATGCGTCGGACGAACATATTGAAAGCTGGCTGACGCGAAACGGATATCGCCGTCCCTTTCTGGAGCGTTATGCCGCATGGATCGGCGTATGGCCCAAAAAGCCCAATATTGATGCCGAAACCGGCAAGCAGGTTTCCCGATTTACCTATTGCGAAGAACCGTCAGTGGTCGTTTATGCCGGCGTGATCGAGGGAGATTTCGGCTGCTCCACAAAATTCAAGACGAAAGTGGCGGAAAAATTATTGCCTGCGTTGCGTGCAACCGGCCTCTTGATGTTCTGGGTGATGGCGACGATGGTGCCGGTCGCGTTGTTCTTGGGTATTTTGTCGGGAATGCGGGAGGGGTCTAAGCTGGATCGGGCGCTCTCTGTCGTTTCAATCGTAACAACATCGACACCGGAATATGTCTCGGGTGTCGTATTGACGATTATTTTTGGAACATGGCTTGGGTGGCTCAACGGATCGGCGGCATCCGCTACCGGTGACGGCATCACCTTTTACAATTTCACGCTACCCGTGATTACGCCTGCGATCTATGGCATGGGTTACATTGCACGGATGACGCGCGCGTCCATGGTTGAAGTGATGACGGCCCAATATATCCGAACGGCGCGCCTAAAGGGCTTGGGCTTTTATGCCGTTGTTTTGAAACACGCCTTGCGCAATGCGCTGATTGCGCCGTTCACCGTGATTATGCTGCAATTTCCGTGGCTGTTAACCGGCGTGGTGATTGTTGAAGTCATGTTCCGCTATCAAGGCTTTGGCCTCGCATTGGTCGATGCGGCAGGCAACAATGATATCGATCTCATGTTGTCGTGTTCCTTGGTCTCCGTCTTGCTAGTGCTTGTTACGCAGCTGATTTCCGATGTGGGGTACGCCTTCCTCAATCCCCGCATTCGGGTTCAATAGGAGCAGGGTCGATGGAATTCATGTCCCCCTTCGCCATTGTCCTTCGTGTTCTCATCCAGTTTATCCCTGTTTCGATGGCGATGGCTGTCCTCTTAACGGTCAGCCTTCTGTTCAAGCGGCGCCTTGGACTTTACGGGTTTATCATTGAAACCGGCACCGGCTTTGCCGGCGTATCCATTCTCTCATTTTGGCTATTTACCGCGATTTTCGCGGCCTCCGTCGCGCCTTTTGATCCGCTCGGACAAATTGTATCGATGAAGGATGCGTTACCCGGAGCAATTGAGGCTAATTCCGGTTTGCCCTATCTCTTGGGCGGGGACAAACTCGCCCGCGATGTCTTTAGCCGCATGGTATTTGGCAGCAGAATTGTTTTGATCATCGCGCCTTTGGCCACTTTTCTTGCGCTGTCGGTTGGCATCATGCTGGGCTTGCCCGCTGGCTATTTCGGCAAACGCATCGATGCGATTTTGTCCTTCCTGGCCAATCTGATCTTAGCCTTTCCGATCATTCTTCTCTTCTATCTGCTTGTCTCCCCTGGCATATTGGAAACGCCGATCCCCTATGCTTTGGCGGGCTTCTTTTTTGTTTTTCCCATCGTGCTTCTCTTCACTTTGTTTTGGAGCGGCTATCGCGCCCATCCCAAGCAATTGGCGCTGCGATTGGTGCTGACCTTGCTCGCCGGTGGATGGCTCTTTGCGACCTTCGTGTTTGATTCCGATCCGTTTCACATTCTGCGTGTCAGTCCGAGCACGCTTAATATTTTTGCAGCCGTTGCGCTTGCATCGGGCCCGGGGATTTTTCGTATCGTGCGAAGTCTTACGCTTGACATCAAGACGCGCGAATATGTGCAGGCGGCCCAAACACGCGGTGAAACACCATGGTTCATCATGCTGTGGGAAATCCTGCCGAATGCGCGCGGCCCGCTGATTGTCGATGCCTGTTTGCGGATTGGCTATACAACGATCCTGATCGGCGCCTTGGGCTATTTCGGTCTCGGCATGCCGCCTGAGAGTCCGGACTGGGGAACAGCGATCAAGGAATCAAGCCGGTTGATGCGTGCCTTTGTGCATCCGGCTTTGCCGCCTGCATTGGCGATGATGTCCTTTGTCCTTGGTCTTAATCTGTTGGCGGATGCGCTTCGCGAACAATCGTTAAAGGATTAAGCCGCGCCATGGTTGAACCCATTCTCGATATCAGGAATTTGAGTATTTCGTTTTCCACGAGGGCTGTCGAAATTCCGGCGGTCATGGATTTTTCCTGTCAGGTAATGCCCGGCGAGGCGATGGGTCTTGTTGGCGAATCCGGTTGTGGCAAATCCACTGTCGCGCTTGCGATTTTGCGCGATCTTGCGCGCATTGGCCGCATTACGTCCGGCTCGATCCATTTCAATGGTCGCGACATGGCAAAGCTTTCGGAGCATGAGCTCAGACAGATCCGCGGCTCCGAAATCGCGATGGTCTATCAAGAGCCGATGGCGTCACTGAACCCGACGATGAAGATCGGGCAGCAATTGACCGAAGTGCTGTTCATTCACGAGAGGGTGACAAAAGAGCAGGCCTATGCGCGCGCCTTGGATATGGTTAAGGCCGTGAAGCTGCCGGATCCCGAGCGCATTATGGGGTCTTACCCGCATCAATTGTCTGGTGGGCAGCAGCAACGCATTGTCATCGCGATGGCGCTCTTGGCCAAGCCGAAATTGCTGATCTTGGACGAGCCGACAACGGCACTGGATGTAACTGTTGAAGCGGGCATCGTGGAGCTTGTCAAAGAGCTTGGGAAAGAATTTGGCACCTCGATGCTGTTCATTTCCCACAATCTCGGCTTGATCCTCGAAACATGCGATCGGGTTACCGTCATGTATTCGGGTGAAGCGGTTGAATCAGGTCCCATCCGTGATGTTTTTGGGTCTGTGCGTCATCCTTATACACAAGGCCTGTTTCGCTCGATGCCGCTTTTGGGCACCAACCGGAATTCGCGGCCCATCATTCCCATTCCGGGACAATTGCCGCTGCCGCATGAGCGTCCTAAAGGCTGCCATTTTGGTCCGCGTTGCTCGCATTTTGTTGACGGTGTTTGCAATGTCAGCACGGTTGCCATGCGATCGATTGATGAGGCCAACACCCATCATAGCCGTTGCATGAGGGTGGAGGAGATCGATTGGCATGCACCGCCTGAGGCGGCGACGCAGACCGAGGCTACCGGCGCTGGCCCGGTATTGCTCAACGTCAAAGGCTTGAAAAAATATTATAAGGCGGCGGCAAGTGAATTCTTCGGCGGTCGTGAAGCGCGCACGGTCAAAGCCGTTGAAGAAGTGAGCTTTACGGCACGCGAGGCGGAGACACTTGCGATCGTCGGTGAATCGGGATGTGGAAAATCAACCCTTGCTAAAGTGTTGTTGGGGCTTGAAACCGCAACAGATGGAACGGCCCGTTACGATGACACCGACATTCAATCCGATCCGATTGAACGGCGGGATACGAAGCTGATTGCATCCATACAGATGATTTTCCAAAATCCTTTCGATACATTGAATCCGAGTTATAGTGTCGGATCTCAAATCATTCGTACATTGGAGCGGTTTGGTATCGGGGCGTCGCGTGAAGAGCGCTCCGAGATGATGCTTAATCTGCTTGATCTCGTAAAACTGCCGCGCGCCTTTGCGACACGGATGCCGAGGCAATTATCGGGCGGGCAGAAACAGCGCATCGGTGTTGCGCGCGCTTTTGCCGGGCATCCGCGCATGATCATTGCGGATGAACCGATGTCGGCATTGGATGTTTCGGTCCAGGCCGCGATCACCGAATTGCTGACAACCATTCAGCGGCAATCCCGCACGACAATGGTCTTGATCAGTCACGACCTCTCTCTTGTCCGTTATATGGCCGACCGTATCATCGTCATGTATCTCGGACATATCGTTGAGCAAGGCACGGCCGAGCAGATTTTTGCGCCGCCTTATCACCCTTATACCGAAGCCTTGTTGTCAGCTATTCCCTTGGCCAACTCGCTTGCGAAAAAGCGCAAGATCGTTTTGGAGGGCGAAATTCCATCCGCGCTTTCGCCACCGTCGGGCTGCCCCTTCCAGACCCGCTGCCACATGAAATCCAAAGTCTCCGGATCGCTGTGCGAGCAGGTGGTACCGCCGATGCGTGAATTGAAAGAGGGGCACGCCATGAAATGCCATCTGCCGACAGAAATTCTCGATCAAATGACGCCTGTGATCAGCTGATGCCGACTGACCTTTACCGTTAAGAAAGTTATGTTTGGCGATGGAGAGTGGCACAACGTCCCCGAAATCGGTGACAATCGGGCGTACTTACGCCGCGCATAGCGGACTTTTTTCGGCCGAATTCATTGTGGTCTTGTCGAGCGCCTTGGTGCCGACAACCTTTGTTGTTCATGCCATAGCCGCAGGGCGTTCATCCTTTTATTTCGGAATTCTAGGCTCGCTTTATTTTGTCGGCGTATTTTTATCCTACATGTTCGGGCCGTCTTTGTTGGCCAGCTTGTCCTTTCGTTGGATCGGGATCGTTGCTACGCCCTCGATCGTTTTAGGTTCGCTAACAGGCCTCATTGATATACCCGAAGTTTGGCTTCTCGGTCGTCTATTGATTGGTTTCGGCAGTGGCCTGTTCTTTTTGATGACAGAAGCTTGGATTGGCGTAGCGACGTCCGGGCCAAGTAAAGTGCAAGCCTTGGCGCTTTATAGTGCGGTGATCTATGCGGCCTATGTCATCGCGCAAATTCTGCTCTTATTCGTGCCACCATCAACCGACGGTCCGATTGTGATCGCGTTAATCTTCGCCACCTGTGGAATTGTGGTCTTGGGCAGGATCAGAAAGCCGAATTCCGTGCCACCCAAGGTCGAAAGTCCGTATCGTGGTGCGCGCTTGATCATTCAGCACGCCCCTGAGTCGATGTTTATGACATTTGCGTCGGGGCTTCTCATCGGGGCCAATGGCGCTTTCGGGCCTGCCTATGCGGTTGCTATTGGTTTGCCTGCCGATCAGGTTTCGCTATTCTTGCTGGCCAACATGATGGGCGCTTTGATTGCCCAACCCTTTCTCGGTCGTCTGGCCAATCGATATGGACCGCATCGTGTTTTGATCGGCATGTCGCTCTTAACCGTGACCACGTCCGTCACATTGTATCATGTCGGCAGTTGGAGTTGGTCAACTGCTCTGGTCGCTTTATTATGGGGGGCAACGGGCTCGACGGGATATGCGACAGGTGCAAGCATAGCGCATGCTGCCGATCATGGTCGCCATCCGGTTGAAGTGGCCCGTATCGCGCTTATCTTAAACGGCCTTGGCGGTATTTTGGGGCCCTTATTGGCTACATTATTTGTTAGAAGGTTTGATGCCGAAGGACTCTACATTTTCGCTATGATCGTTGCTCTTACAATTATCATAGTGATGGCGATAAAAAAATTTTTTCTTATTAGATTTTAACATAATAATTTTAAATGACGCCTTTCTTAGAAAGTTCAATAGGCA
>CAIUPE010000026.1 GCA_903900975.1 uncultured Hyphomicrobiales bacterium
GTCGAAGCGTTCGACAATGAGGGTGCGGCGGTTGCCGAAATCGGCAATTTCAGCGTGGGCCGTTGGCACGCCCAGGGCGGCAAGTAGCTTAAGGCCAAAATATTCATTCTCAACGCTGTTCGAGAGGTCGAAACCATTTGGCAACCGGCCGATCTGCGACTTGAGGATATGGGTGGTGGCAGTGTTTCCAATTGGCTTGAACCACTTTCCATCCTTGCGCAGGAGTGTGGTCTTTTCCTGCGCACCCGCGATTGAGATGCGGAAATCCTTATCCTCACCCATGCCGAGGGGGCGGCGGCGAGGTTGTTGAGGATGGCGGCGATGTCGCCGTCGGTGACCGGTTTGCCATCAACGGACCCAGCATTGCCGGGGGCGACGACATCGGGAAGAAATTGCAGCGCGCCGACGCAGTCCTAGCCAAGGGCGGCAAGGAGGCTGTAGGCGTCCGTGCCGCCGGCCCCGACGCGTTCAGCTACACGCTTGCGGATGACATCGTCATCGGGAAACAGATTATCGAAGACGTTGATGACAGGCGCCCCGATATAGCGGTCCTCGCGCAAAGACAGGGAGAGCGAGACCGGTAAGGTATGCTCCCAATCGCGCCATTCTGTTGCGTATTGGAAGTCGATGGCGCCAGTCGCTTCTCGGCGCAGCACGCCGACGATGCGGCCGTTGAGGAATACATTCAGGGGCGCGTGGGTCCGACGCTACGCCATCAAAAGAGACCCTCAATGTCAGCCGCGCTCACTTTGCTGCGGGGGCGGACGACGAGTTCGAGTTCGAGCGCGGATAGAGCCGCCATTAGCGTACGCAGCTGTATGGCGGGCTCTCCAGCCTCAAGGCGAGAGACCGTGCCCTGGCGCAGGCGGATATGATCACCAAGAGAGCCTTGCGTCAGGCCAGCCTGTTTGCGTTCGCGGCGCAGGATGGCACCAAGCTGTTTCTCGTTGCGGGCGATTTGATCCGTCATTGTAGCGTCCACGCCGCAATACACGTGAGCGCGTATAAAGTTTCAATATACGGGTTTGCGTATCGTAGATGATGTGTCGCGACGCGGGCTAGGAAACGGATCCGTTTTGGAGAAAATACGCCAGTATGCGATGTTTGCCCATAAAACCCTAAACGCCCGTGGGGCCTTGCCGCAGAACGCGCCTTGTTCTCATAGCGCACCGTCGACCGCAGCGTTTGGATCGACGAACGTGACACGACTGGGGACTGTGAGACGTCATCGGACCTCGACTGTGTCTGAAGCGCCGCATGCCGAATGGCCCGAATGCACTCAAGCAGGAGAAGAGCCGCGGCCAATGCGGTGGTGCCCTCGAGAACGCCTGCCGGTTTAATTGCGGCAGAAATCTGATCCCGCCGCTTGGCCAGCTCCGGCAAGAACTCAATTGGAACCGCCAAGCCATACTGAAAGGAATTGCGCGACGCCCGCGCCTTACCTTCGGCCGTCTTTGGACCCGTGGACTTTTTTGCTTTTCGCCGATTGATCGCTGCGACCGCACGGCAGATCTCCGCCTCATTCGACAAGGCGCTGACGCTGATCCTTACGGCGCTCGACATCTGAAATCAGGCGGTTGCGATGTTGAACGGCGCTCGTGATCAGATGGTCGAAATCCTGCATGGTTTTAATGTGCCGAACAAAGACTGGCGCAACGACCTCATCCATCGAAAGATGAACTTCAGAGAACAGCCGCGTTACCTCTGAAACGGCTTGGAGATCCTTCGCCAGATAGTGGCGGGTGAGAGTCTTTGCATAAATGTAAGATGTTACATTGAGCCGCTCTGCCTCATCCAGCGAGGTGTCATCGTCTTCGACGAGCTTTTCCAACTTGGATTGGAAGCCATGTTCCACGTCACGATTAATGTAAGCGTCACGCAACCGCCTCGGACGACGCTCCTCCCACATTAGGGACAAAAGTTCGCGGGCGGCAATCTGCTCGACCAAAGTGGATGGATTAATTTCCCGAAGCACCACAGTAAGTAAGGCCTCGTAATCGGCCACATGTTCACCCGCCATCAGGGGCGCGTCGTGCAGGAGATCGAAGACCGAGCTGATTTCAGCCGATAAAGGGACAACCTTGGTACGAGCAGACGGTGATGCCATGGAACGAATTCCGGAAAGCGAAAAAACTTTCCTTAAAATATGACTGTTTCGGAATTCCCGCTCGACGATTATGCGTTAAATTGACGTTGTCCCCTACCTATTTTGTCTTTTTAAAGTCTACCCGCAGAAATGACGGCGATTTATCTCAGCCGAATACCTGGCTGATGACCCGGTGAGCCGATGAATTCGATCCCGGCCGCTTCGAGGGCGCTCTGTAAAGCGGCCATCGTCTGATCTCGCGCATTTAAATTGCCATCGAGCAGTTCAAGACGCTTTACAGTTCGCAAAGACACACCAGCTTGAGCCGATAACTTTTCCGCAGACCATCGTAACGTCGCGCGAGCCGCACGGATTTGAGCAGATGTGATCATTGCCAAAGACTCTTATTTGCACTAAAAGTGCAATTATGGATTACTGGAGTTATTACGATGAACATTCCAAATCGGCAAATTAATTGGATTTACGCGCTTGACAAGCTCGAAGGGGCCTACTCGCCGCATACACTACGTGGCTATCGGGCTGATTTTGTCATCTTTGAAGCATGGTGCCGAAAAACAAAACAAAGCCCCTTGCCCGCGACACCGGAAACGGTAGCCAATTTCATTACGGCACAAACAGCAACATGCTCGGCATCGACCCTGAAACACCGGATAGCCTCGATCCGCAAAATCCACCGCCTGATGCGCCTTCCAAGCCCGACGGAGGATGAGGACGTCGCCATCGCGCTAAGGCGGGCCTTCCGCCAAAAGCGCCGCAGACCCAAGCAGGCCCTCGGCATCACGTCAGATCGCTTAGCAAAGCTTCTCAGCGCCTGCGGCGATGATCTGATCGGCAAACGAAACCGTGCCATGCTGCAAACAGCCTACGACACGCTATGCCGTCGCGCGGAGCTGGTGGCCCTTCGCGTCGAAGATATTCAAGAAGCTGAAAATGGAGGAGCCCGGATCCTCATCCGCCGGTCAAAAAACGACCCCTTCGGTGATGGGCGATATGGCCGCCTGTCCCAGGCAGCGCTCGAAGCCTTAAAAAGCTGGCTTCACATCAGTAAAATCAAAAGTGGCTTTATATTTAAGGCAACAAACAATGGGAGGGTCACAAAAGATGGATTGCATCCTTACGCGGTCAACAGGACAGTGAAGGAACTGGCCCTTACCGCGGGGTTTGATGAAGCAATCATCGCCGACCTATCAGGTCACTCCTTCCGAGTTGGCGCGGCACAGGACCTGATGACAGATGGCAAGAGCATATTGGCCATCATGAAGGCGGGAGGGTGGAGGTCAATGAATGTGGTCGGGCGGTATGTGGAAAATGCAGATTTTTGAGACAATATAGACTGCCATCTTCGATGGTCGGCGAATTTTACTAAGACATAAGTCAAGAGACAGGATTATAAATAGCCATCTAATTTAGAGACAAAAATTTATCAACCCGATTCATTATAGGCCCCAAACTCAGGGCCAAGCTGAGTAGCTAAAACGACCTACAAAATATCAAAAATTGCCTGTGCCGCCTCATCGGGCGAGATAAGCGCTGTATGCAAACGCAACTCGGGCGTAATCGGCGGCTCGTACACACTATCGATACCAGTAAAATTCTTGATTTCGCCACGCCGCGCTTTGGCATAAAGTCCTTTGGCGTCCCGCTCTTCACAGACTGAGAGGGGGGCGTCGACAAAGACTTCAAGAAATTCGCCTTCAGCAAACAAACTTCGCGCCAATGCGCGATCTTCCAGAAACGGCGAGATGAAGGAAACCAACACAATCAGGCCAGCATCCACCATTAGTTTTGCGACCTCGGCCACACGGCGAATATTCTCAACTCGGTCGGCTTCGGTAAATCCCAGATCTTTATTGAGACCATGGCGTATATTATCGCCGTCAAGTAGATAAGTATGTCTGCCTTCAGCGACGAGTTGTTTTTCAAGACGATTTGCAATCGTTGACTTACCGGAGCCTGAAAGACCAGTGAACCAAAGGCAACGCGGCCTTTGTAGTTTGGCGGAAGCGCGGATTTCTTTCGTAACATCGAAGGCGCGTTGATGAATGTTGCTAGCCCGCCTCAATGCGTGAAGGATCATGCCGGCGCCGACCGTCTCATGGGTTAGACGGTCAATCAGAATAAATGAACCAAGCGTTTGATCTTGCTCATAGGGAGCAAACGGCACCGAGCGATCAAGAGCGAGAGTTACAACGCCAATTTCATTGATCTCTAGCATTTTAGCTACAAGACTAGCGCCACTATTGATATCCACCCTGTACTTAAGACTTGTAATTTGCGCAGTTGCCGCCTTACGATGAAGGTAAATTGAATAAGATCGCCCGGGCAGCGCATGATGCTCGTTCATCCAGATGAGATGCGCTTCAAATTGGTTGGATTGTTCCACGGGAGTATCAACTGCAGCAATTACATCACCACGACTAATGTCGATTTCATCGTTTAAAACGATCGTAATTGATTGGCCTATTGAAGCATTTGGCAATTCGCAATTGCCGCCAACGATACGCGCAATTGAACTCTCACGACCGCTTGGACTGACACGCACACGGTCCCCCACCTTTACGGTGCCGGATGACGCACGACCCGCAAAGCCACGAAAATCAGCATTCGGGCGATTAACCCATTGCACGGGCATGGCAAAAGCTTGCAACTTGCTGGTTTGTCGCGGCTCTGCAATAGCTTCCAGCCACTTCATCAAAGTCGGACCGATATACCAAGCATCCGACGTACTTCCCGAGCTAACAATATTATCGCCATTGAGGGCTGACACGGGGATTGCCGTTATTGCGTCAATACCAATTGCCTCCGCAAAGGTACGATACTCCAATGTAATATCGTTAAAGCGCCGCTCGGACCAATCTACGAGATCCATTTTATTAACCGCCAATGCGACAGAACGGATCCCCATTAACCGCGCTATGCGGCTATGGCGCAAGGTTTGTGTTTGCAACCCCTTACGAGCGTCAACGAGTAAAATAGCAACATCTGCCGTAGACGCCGCAGTTGCCATATTTCTGGTATATTGCTCGTGACCAGGGGTATCGCCAACAATAAACCGACGCTGATCAGTCACAAAATAACGATAGGCAACATCTATGGTTATACCCTGCTCTCTCTCGGCCTGCAGACCATCAACCAGCAAAGCTAAATCAAGTTTATCACCTTGCGTACCAAAATTTTTTGAGTCGCCTACCAGTGCCTGAAGTTGATCCTCGAATACCTTTTTGGACTCATAGAGAATACGGCCAATAAGCGTCGATTTACCATCATCGACACTGCCACAGGTAATAAAACGTAAAGTATCCAAAATCAAAAGTAACCTTCTTGCTTCTTGCGTTCCATTGAGCCACTGCCGTCGCGATCAATAATACGGCCTTGGCGTTCGGATTGAGTTGTGGCCATAACTTCTACTAGAATTTCACTAATATTTGATGCTGTGCTCTCAATGCCTGCCGATAGTGGATAGCAGCCAAGGGTCCTAAATCTAATTTGTCGCATTTCAGGCACTTCGCCAGGCTCTAGAGGAAGCCGCTCATCGGCGCGCATAATCCACTGCCCATTGCGCTTGACGCAAGGACGTTTTGCGGCAAAATAAAGTGGTACGATTGGTATGTTTTCTTCGGCAATATAGGCCCAGATATCGGCTTCCGTCCAATTGGAAAGGGGAAATACTCGAATTGTTTCACCAGGGCTGATCTGCGCATTATAGAGCGCCCAAAGCTCTGGCCGTTGCGCTTTTGGGTCCCAACGATGGCCTTCTGATCGGAACGAAAAGACGCGCTCTTTCGCGCGCGATTTTTCTTCATCACGGCGAGCGCCACCTAAAGCAACATCGAAACCATATAAATCTAGGGCCTGCTTTAGCGCCTCGGTTTTCATAATGTCCGTGTGCAGCGCAGAGCCGTGGCTGATCGGCCCTATACCCTCCGTATTACCGCGCGGATTTGTGTAGTTAATCAGATCAAAGCCAATTTGTTCTTGCATCAAATCTCGAAAATCAATCATCTCAGGAAATTTCCAACCCGTATCAATATGCATCAAGGGAAATGGAATAAGACTCGGAAAAAAAGCTTTTTGCGCAAGCCTGAGCATAACAGACGAGTCTTTACCGATGGAATACAACATCACCGGCTTTGAGGCAGACGCCATAACCTCGCGTATAATCTCGATTGATTCGGACTCTAGATCTTCCAAAATTGACATAAATTTACTCTATTAATTCAGCAATTTTACAAATTTACACGAAAAAAGGTCCGAGTTTCAAGCCCGAAATGGAACTGGGTTGATTGATTTGGAAAACACATCGTGAGGCGTTTTGTATCCTAGTCGCTTTCGTAGCCCAGATCCTCATTCTCCGGTCCAAAAACGACCCATTCGGCGACGGGCGCTACGGCCGCCTTTCAAAGGCGGCACTGGAAGCCGTGAAATACTGGCTTCAGATTGGAAAAATCAGGAAGGGATATATCTTTAGAACGTAAGCTTCCGGTGAATACCGCCTTGCGAGATTGGGATTGAGTTAGGACACTGTGCGTATGGATAGTCATACACA
>CAIUPE010000027.1 GCA_903900975.1 uncultured Hyphomicrobiales bacterium
GAGCAATCTCAGCGAATGATAAATTGGCAGCCAGACCACGACTGATCGCTTCTCTTTCCTCGATACCGAGGCGACTATACTGCTTCTGTTTCATGCGGAGCCCATATTAGCCCCGTTGCGTTAGATTCCTGAAACCGCCTTACAATTAAAGCGGCGGATTTGCCGTATCGTGTATCAGTCGATTAGGGGTTGGCCGGAGTTGGTCCAGTGTTGGTCCTTATCTGGTGAAAATGACATGCTGGTGCAGGTAAGATGTGCCGATAATGACGGCATTGAAAGGCTCAGAGATCGCATGACCCGGCACCCCGAAGTGGTGCGGGCTGTTACCTTTATGGTGCTTAACGAGTGGATCAAACGGCCCGCACATTTTCATCTACCCGAGGAAAAATCCGACCAATTTATGGTCAAATTATTGGGCGAGATGAATCCGCTCGCGATGAGCGAGGCAGAATGATTTTTTGGATTCGATGTATGAGATATTATTCTAGGATTTATGGCAGGTGTCGGCCTAGGGCTCACCTCCCATCGCTTGATCAGGGCCTTACCGGCTGAGCAGGTTTGGCCGCCATCGGTGTCATTCTATGCTGGCCATTTTTCAATTTCGTCGACATTTGGTCCGCCGTAAAATTAATCCAAACACACTTTATTGACATTATAAATAAAGTTTTTCGCTTTTTAAGCCTGTAAGACGTTAAATGTTGGGTCGATGCCAAAACTGAGAAAATCAGTTCAAATCACGGCGGATTTTTGAAAAATAGGTCTTTATTGGGGTGATTTTGATTGATTACAGAAATAAAATATCAATTTAATTTCCTAATCTGCATATTTTTTTATCATCAATTTTCCTATAATTAAATTTTGTTGATTTAATTCATCTGTTGCCATTCTCGCTGATTACAGATTAGCTTCACTAAATCAAAAATTTTCGTGCAGTTAAGCCGCGCTGTTCGAAGCGAATGATTAAAGCGGCTTTTTAGGGACGGGAGACAAAATGATGTTGAAGTCGAAATTTATGCTGCCATTGGCTGCGGGTGCTGCGATGTTGTTCGCAACAGCCGCTTTTGCTGGCCCGAAGATTGTTTCGGGACCAGGAGCAGAACCAGCTTGCTTCAAGCCTTGGACGGACCAAACGAAATATTTCCAGTGGGAAAAGAAGCCGGGTCCATACCGGATCGCTATCGTCAACGGTTTCGTTGGCAATACATGGCGTATCCAGATGATCAAGACCGCCAAGGCGTTTGCTGAACAAGCCGGTATTAAGGGCGACATCAAGGAATTGAAGGTTATCTCGACGGGTACCGACGTAGCAGCCCAGCTCGGCGCCATGGAAGACTTTATCAATCAGGGCTTTGACGCGATTGTTACGATCGCTGTATCGCCGGAAGGCTTCGACCGGGTGATCAAGCTCGCTGATAAAAACAATGTTGTCGTTGTTCCTTTCGATAACGTGCTCGATACCGACAAGGTCATGATGGTCAACGAAAACCAATCGGATCTTGGCCGTCTTCCTGCAGAATTTCTGCTGAAGGAAATTGGCAAGAAAGAGGGTAAGATCCTCGAAGTACGTGGCTTGCCAGGCAACTCGGTTGATCGTGACCGCCATATTGGATTCCGGAAAGTTATGGAAGCGCCGGGCAACAATTTCCAGATCGTCGAGGTCGTCGGCAACTGGGATGATGGCACGGCTCAGAAGGTTACGGCTGACGCGATTGCCGTTCACGGCAAGTTTGATGGTATCTTTGTGCAGGGCGGTTCGACCGGTGTTGTTCGCGCTATGATGGATGCTAAGCACCCGTTTGTGCCAGTTGCCGGTGAATCTGAGAACGGCTTCCGCAAGCTCATCGTCGAACACGAGAAGGACGGTCTCAAGGGTCTTTCGCTTGGTCAGTCCCCGGGTCTTGTTGCGATTTCCATGAAGGCTGCGATTTCGGCGCTCAAGGGCAACCCAATGCCACAGCTCATCTCGGTTCCAATCCCAGGCGGCGACTATACGACGTTGAAGGACGGTGTGAACTATTGGTCTAACCTGACCGATAACTTCTTCACCACCAACGAGTTCGGCCCATGCGGCGTGAACATCTCTGCGCCAGAAATTATGGCGAAGGACGAGAAAAACTCGAACTAATCGAGCAAACAAGAACCCGGGCCGCCTCAATCGCGTGGCCCGGGTTTTTTGTCCACACTTCAGAACAGGCAGTTTGTTATGATCCACCCCGCAGATAATGCTTTTCTATCTCTTGCCGGGATTTCAAAGCGGTATGGCGGCGTTCACGCGCTGAATAATGTCAATTTTCAGTGCGAACGCGGCAAAGTTCATGCGGTGCTAGGCGAAAACGGGGCGGGTAAATCCACCCTGATCAAGATCATCTCAGGCGTGGTCCGCCCTGACCAAGGCACGATGGTGCTTGATGGGCAGACGGTCAATTTCCTGTCACCGTCGGCGGCCAATGCTGCCGGAATCGTTTGTATCTTTCAGGAATTGTCGTTGATGCCGGATCTTACGGTTTCCGACAACATTTCAATAGCGTCGCCACCGCGTAAATTCGGGCTGATCGATTCGAAAGCACAGCGTTTGCGCGCGGAGGAATTACTCGCGTCAATTGGGTGTGAAGACGTCAATCCACTGATGCGTGTTCGGGATTTGCCGCTATCGCGTCGACAGATGGTGGAAATTGCGAAAGCGCTCGGCAAAAACCCCAAAATTCTCATTCTGGATGAGGCGACGTCAGCCCTCACCAGTACCGACGTTGAGAAAGTCTACGCCATGCTCGCCCGGTTAAAGGCCGAGGGCGTCGCCATACTCTATATTTCGCATCGCATGCACGAGATTGAGGCGCTGGCGGATAACGCTTCCGTTTTCCGTAATGGCCGCCATATCGAGACCTTTGCAAAGGGCGCACGCAACAACGAGGAAATTGTGCAATTGATGATCGGCCGCGAAATATCGGCCCATTTCCCGCCAAAACCTGCCTTCAAGCGCCCGAAGCCTTTGTTGGAAATCGAGAATTTGTCGTGGGAAAATCGCCTTGATCAGATCTCACTGTCGGTCGGACGAGGCGAAATTGTGGGTCTTGGCGGTCTCGATGGTCAAGGTCAGAAGGAATTGCTTCTCTCGCTTTTCGGCGTGCTGAAGCGGGTTGAGGGTACGGTCAAGCTCGACGGGGCGAAGCAAGAGCTTACATCTCCGCGCGTAGCGAAAAGGGCAGGCGGTGGCATCGCACTGGTGCCGGAAGATCGTAAAACCGAAGGGCTTATGTTGCCGATGTCGATTGCCGAGAACCTGGTCTTGGCGTCGCTCGATGAATTGAGTACCGGTTCCCTTGTCGACGAGGCCAAAGTTTCGACGGCGGTTGCGGACGCGATTCAGCGGTTGAAAATCAAGATCGGTAGCCCTGACGATGCGGTGTCAACCCTTTCAGGCGGTAACCAGCAAAAAGTGGTCATCGCCAAATGGTTGATGACAAAGCCGGATGTGATTTTATTGAATGATCCGACTCGCGGCATTGATGTGGGCACGAAGCAAGAGATCTATCGCCTATTGCGCGAGCTTGCGGATGAAGGCGCTGCAATTTTATTTTATTCGACCGATTATGACGAATTAATCGGGTCGTGTGATCGGGTAGCGATTATGTATGACGGTCGGATTATTTCCGAGCTCGAAGGCGATGCAATCAACGAAAAAAATATTGTTTCGGCCGCTCTTAATATTTCAGGAAATGAGTCAAAGGGAGGGGCGCATGTCGGCCACTAAATCATCCGACTTCGGACTTCGCCTGCGGCAAAATATGGGCTTTGCGATCGCGGTCGTCCTTTTTTCCGTTGTCTATTTTTTATATCACCTTGCCCATCCTAAAGGATTTTCATCGCAAGTTCTGGTTCAAAACTCAAACGAAGTCTTCTCGCTTGCCATGTTGGCAATGGCGCAGACCGTGCCGGTTTTGATGGGTGGCCTCGATCTGTCGGTTGGTGCCGTGATGACCCTGGTTGATTGCTTGGCCAGCCACGTGCTGGAAGGCGCAGGATGGAGCATTTTCGGTGGCATCGCGCTGTGTTTAGCGGCAGGTGCGGCTGCGGGCTTTGTAAATGGATGCGTCGTGGTTTTCGGCCGCATCCAGCCAATTATCGCTACGCTTGCTACCGGAGCGATCTATATGGGGTTGGCGTTGTTTTTGCGCCCCATTCCGGGGGGTAAGATTAATGAGGATATCAATTGGGCGATGACCAATGCGCTTGGTGATTTTGCCGAAACAGTCGGTATTTTCGATGATGGCAAAGCGCCTTGGTTCCAGTTTTTCGCAGGGGTGCCAACATCCCTTGTTTTTCTTGTTTTGGTGGCCGGAATTATTTGGGTTCCTTTCCGCCGTTCGGTAACTGGACGTACCGTTTATGCGATTGGGTCTGCGGAAGGCGCGGCGTTCATGTCGGGCTTGAACATTCACCGAGGTAAGCTTGCCGCCTTTACTCTCGCTGGCATTTTTGCGGGAATCGGCGGTATCTTCATGGCGATTCAGACGTCGTCGGGCAATGCTGATATACCCATGGCCGGGGCGTATACGTTGAGTTCGATTGCTTCGGTAGTGATTGGTGGAACGTCTTTGCTTGGCGGTACGGGCGGAGCAATTGGCTCGATATTCGGTACTCTGATTTTGAAGGTCATTTCTTTCAATTTCCGAATTTTTGATATTGCACCGCTGCTTCAGCCTTTGTTTGAAGGGCTGGTGTTACTTGGTGCCGTTAGCCTCGGTGCGCTCAGCATCCTGCGCGTGAAAAACCAGCTGGAGTTGTTCCGTTGATTGACATGACCCGATACTCGCCATTTTCGCGTCTCTCGCGGGATGACAAACCGATCGCGATTGCCGCGACGTTTATCCTTGTCATTCTGAGTGCCGGCACCTGCTACACCATGCTGCGGTTTGGCAGCGCGCCTTTGCTGACGCCGGCCTATTTGATCCAGCAGCTCCAAATCGGATCGTTTTTAGGTATTATTGCAGCAGGCATGATGCTGGTCATTTTGATCTCGCAAATTGATCTTTCTGTGCCCTGGACGCTAGCGGCCGGTGCCATGACAGCGACCGCTGTGGGGGGGCAGTGGGCGCTTCCTGCCGCTTTGGGGGTAGGGCTGTTTGTCGGATTGCTGAATGGCTTCGGTGTTGCCTATTTGCGCATCCCATCGATGATTTTCACGCTTGGCGTCAATGCCGTGATGCGCGGGCTGATGGTTGCTCAAACGGGCGGTTTTGCGCCGCAAACGGCGGCTACGGATCTGATGCGCTATATTGCTGCCGAACGCACCTTCGGTATTCCCCATGCGATCTTCGTCTGGCTCGCTATTTCGATTGGCATGGTCGTATTGCTCCGTAAAACAACCTTCGGCCGCTCAATCTATGCCATCGGCAATAAGGAGGCCGCGGCCTATCTGTCAGGAGTTGCAACACGCCGTGTGACGATCCTTGCTTTCGTGATGTGCAGCGTTGCTGCAAGCCTGTCGGGTGTCTTGCTCGCCGGTTATGCGACGAAAGCCTATCAAGGGATGGGCGATGCCTATGTTCTGCCTGCCATCGCAGCTGTCGTTATCGGCGGTACGAATATTTTGGGTGGTCGTGGACGCTATTTGGGTACCGTTATCGGAGTCATTCTGATCGTTTTACTAAACAGTGTGCTCTCAATCATGGAAATGCCGGAAGCAGGCCGGCAAATCATCTATGGTCTCGTTATCATCTCGATGCTGTTGGTGTACGGTCGTGGTGAAAAAGTAGCGTCATAAAAGGACGCTATCGGTGTCGCTTATTCCTTGTTGCGCCTGTCGAATTCCTCCACGAATTTTATATGCGCAGCCGCGTCGCCGAAATCGGCAAAATTGCGATAACGCTGGTGGCTGCCTTGCAGCCGCACGGCGTGTTTGATGGGGCACCAATAGGCCTCGGTGAGCGACGCAATTTCTCGGGCATAGGCGATGAGCCCGTTGGCGTAAGAACAGAATGCACAATTAATTTTTTCAATAACATTCAAATAAGCAAGATGATGGCGATCAAAGACGAGATAATCGCTGCGCTTTACCCGTTTGATACCATAGGCCGGAAAGCAAATTCCCTGATAGGCGAACAAAAATAGGTCGAAGATAACGAGCGGAATGATGAGGCTATAGATCACCGGTGCCGTCAGGACGATCAGGATATTGGCGCGTTTGAGATAGCGCCACGTGCTCATTTTCATCGCACGATGCCGTCGTAGCACCTCATTTTCGAAGATCAGCTTCCCATGGACTAACCCATATTCCAATTGTGCACCGCGCCGCGCCAATTCGGCATCCAGCTCAAGCTCTAGGGCATGAATTTTTTCCGCAATGGCATTGATATCAATATCCATATTTTCTTCTTTCCATCAGGGCGAAGTGGCATTGCAAGGCGCTTTAATAGCATTGAGCTCAAAAGTCTGATGCCGATAGAATATGAAAATGTTGGCTGTCTCTTTCATATGCTTTGGTTCCCGCCGCCTCGATAAGGCTTCGGTTGGCGTCAAAAGCCGCCAGAAATTCTGGCTCGGTCGTCAGGGTTCCAGCTAATTTTTCAAGCGCGGTGTCGTCAATCACGAATGTCAATTCCAAGGCTCGGTCAGAGCCCCAAAACGTGATGTGTCTTTTGTCTGGATCAAAGCTCCGGCTAGGGTTCGGATAATGGATGCTCATGAATATCATTTTCCTTGGGTAGCAAAGAATATTAGACGGATGGCTTGAAGCCGTTTGACGCCAGGCGCCAATCAATATTTGCAGATTGTTACGATCAACGGGTCATTCTAACATAAAATTAATGTATTTGCTCTTCTCGGTTTAGCGGAACGCAATTCCAAAATACGCTGTTCAAAGCCGGCGGTATCCAATGCCCGCTTAAATAGGCACTTTACAAATTTATAATTTTTGATGAAGTAGGAGCAGCGGCGCCTGATTTCATCGGGCTAATTAAACGCAAATTGGTATACTATGGCACAATTTTCATATGCAGCCCGTCTCAATTCATTCAAGGTCAATGAAAAACAATACTGGAATGGTCTAAATCGTAAAATTACAGCCTTCGACTTGATCGGGCGGGCAGCGACTGTCCCGGGCTTGAATGCCGTCGATTTTAATTATCCTGACCATGTCGACGGACTTAACGAGGCCGATATTCCGGCAAAATTGCAGGAACTCGGGGTTAGCCTAAATGGCTATGCCATGCGCTATTATGCCGATCCGGGTTTTAAATTAGGGGCGTTTACGCATCCCGATGCGGCGGTCAGACGGGCCGCCATCGACCTCACCAAGCGGGGTCTTGACTCGCTTGCAGGTGCGGGCGGTCGTTTGATGACGCTTTGGATGGGGCAAGACGGGTTCGATTATTCCTTTCAGATGGATTATGCGCGAGCATGGGATATGACCATCAATGCCCTGCGTGAAGTGGCCGACCACAATCCGTCGCTGGATATCAGTATCGAATATAAGCCGAATGAGCCGCGGTCATTTAGCCTGCTGCCCGATGTGGCAACCACATTGTTAGCCATTCGCGATGTCGAGCGGAAAAATCTAGGCGTTACACTCGACTTTGCCCATGTCCTCTATGCGGATGAAATGCCCGCCTATGCGGCCATGCTCGTGCATCGTCATTCACGGCTGCTCGGCATTCATTTAAATGACGGATATGGCAAACGGGATGATGGCTTGATGGTAGGATCAGTTCATCCCATTCAGACGATAGAACTGCTCTATGTACTTGAACAAATGGGCTATGATCGTGCGCTCTATTTCGACACTTTCCCGGACACGACAGGGCTTGATCCTGTTGCCGAATGTTCGGTCAATATTCATGCGGTTACCGCGATGCGGAACGTTGTTGATCGGCTTCGCGGCAATGACCAATTGACGCAAGCCATTTTGCGCCAAGATGCTGTTCACAGCCAATCGATTGTGCAAGCAGCGCTCTATGGTGGTTGAGCGTTTTTATCCTTCGTCGCGGATTTCCTTTCGATCCGTCGAGGGGCAGTGCGGGCCACATTGACCGATCGCTATCCATATGTGGCGCCAAAGGTCGACAGTCATCGGTGTCTATGTTAGCCAAGATTGAGTAAATTGCTTTCAAATAACGGGAGAAAAGGCGAGTTTTGATAGTTGATCCGAGAACCGTTGGTCCACGCATCCGGATGATGTTGCCGGAAATGACGCCTGCCGAAGTACGTATTACCGAGATTCTGCTTCGCGGCGCTGCTGATGAATCCATTCCCCTCAAACGATTGGCAGAAGAGGCCGAAACGTCGGAGGCGATGGTTGTTAAAACGGCCAAGCGGCTTGGCTTTCCGGGTTATCGAGAATTGCGGGCCGCGCTTTTGGCCTATAAAGCCCAACCGAATGTCGACCTCCATCAGGAAGTGACGCCTGATGATACGGTTGAAAGTATAGTTCAGAAAGTTTTTCACACCTCCATTCAAGCCTTGGAGGAAACCTTAGCGATCCTTGATATGGCAGCCTTCAAACACGCTGCCGAACTCATTCACGGTGCCAGACAACGCGATTTCTATGGCTTGGGCGGATCAGCTCAGATTGCTCGCGATGTATCTCATAAATTTCTTCGGATCGGAATCCGGTCATCGGTGTTTGACGATAGCCATATGATGGCTATGTCCGCTTCGCTGCTGCGTGCGGGAGATCTGGTGGTGGTCTTTTCTCATTCTGGAAAAACATCAAGCGTGATCGACGCCGTACAAATTGCACGCAACAACCGGGCGAGCATTATCCTTGTGACCAATTACGATACATCGCCTTTGGCAGGGTTAAGTGATGTTGTGCTTTGTTCGACCGCACAAGGATCTCATTTGACCAGCGAGAATGCCGCCGCTCGCATCGCGCAACTCAACATTATGGACGCCATTTTTATCGCCGTTGCGCAAAAGGGCTATCAAGCGGCCGAACAAAATTTGAGCCGTACAATGACCGCCGTGCAATCCAAGCGCCGGAATTGAGGGTATCTATCGATGGCTAAACCGTTTTTCGACGTGATCGTTTGCGGTAGTCTGCATCTCGATATTATGGTAGGCTCTCCCCATCTTCCCCGCATCGATGAAACCGTTTCCGGGACCGAATGGCGCATGAAATGCGGGGGCAAAGGGGGCAATCAGGCCGTGATGCCGGCCCGCATGGGGGCCAAGACTGCCATGATCGGCCGCATTGGCGCGGATGATTTTGGGTCTCGTCTCATGGCCCATCTGGCGGCCGCGGGTGTCGATTCCTCCTGCGTCGATGTTGATCCGCTGGTTGGATCGGGGATGAGTGTCGCTATCGTGGATCGTCAAGGCGAATACGGAGCCGTGATTGTTTCGGGTTCCAACCTGTCGATTGATCCTGACCGCGCTGCTCAGCAGTTTAAAATGCTTGGCGGGGCCAAGATCGTGTTGTTGCAAAATGAAATTCCTGAAGCCGTCAATCTCGCGGTTGCACAAGCGGCGCGGGAGCAGGGTGCCTATGTGGTGCTCAATGCCGCCCCCGCGCGCCACATCGGTTCGGATTTCACGACGGCGATTGATTGTCTGGTGGTCAACCGCGTCGAAGCCGAAATGATGTCGGGACACGCCGTTTCGGATCCGTCGAGCGCTGCTGAAGCACTCGCGATTCTAAGCGATACAACACGCGATGTGATCATCACGTTGGGCGGGGAAGGGCTTGTTTATCAGGCCAAATCGGGCAAACCGCAACGGCTTGATCCTCATCCGATTGTCGTGGCCTCAACCCATGGCGCGGGCGATTGCTTTTTGGGCGCGCTTGCCGTCCAACGGGCCAAGGGCGCGGACTTGGATCAAGCCTGTGCCGCAGCCAATTCGGTCGCAGCTCATTTCGTTAGCACGCCTGAAGATCAGCGCTCAATGGTCGATTTTTCGCTTCGGTGAGACGACCCTTTATTCGCCATAGGGAATCCAGATGTTTTTGATCTGGGTTGCGTGGCGAAGATAATCATGGCCTTGGGCGCTCCGATCATCGAACCAATCCAATGCCTTGCCTCCTTTCGCCCATACAGGCTTGAGATTTCCAGCCGAGGCTTGCTCGACCAAAGCATTGCCTGCTTGTGTGCCATGATACCACAGGGCATCGACGTCATCGTGATCGGCGAGCGTTTTGGCCAATTCATCCGTATTGCCGGTAACGAGATTGATAACACCGCCCGGTAGGTCGGACGTATCCAGGATCTGGTAGAAATCGGTTGCCGCCAATGGATACCGCGACGAGGGTACCACAATGGTCCGGTTACCCATGGCAATGGCTGGCATAACAAGCGAGATGAACGCCAGAAGTGGGGCGTCGTCTGGGCAAACGAGCCCCATAATCCCATAGGGTTCGTTCATGGCCAAGGTCACATGGCGCGATTTGGTTGAATGGACGCGGCCATCATATTTATCGACCTGAGCGGCATAATAAAAAATGCGCCTGATCGATTTTGATACTTCCGCCATCGCCTGTTCAGGGGAGATACCGAAACTCTCAAGGCGCTCGGTAAACTCTTGCCGACGAACCGCAAAATTTTCAGCGATATAATAGAGCACCTGCGCACGGTTATGGGCGGTTGCCGTGCTCCATCCGCTCGCTTTAGCAGCCGCTTCGACGGCATTACGAATATCCTTGCGATTGCCGAGGCCGGCTTCGCCGAGAGGATGGCCATGGGGTCCTAGAACCGAATAACTATATCCGGAATCAGGCCGCGTCTGTTTGCCACCGATATAGAGTTTGGCTGTCCGGTCGATGCCGCTTTCTAACGTTGAATTGGCCGTCAGTGCCGGCGCGGTATCAAGCGGGTTGCTTGCTGTTGGCGATTTTTCGGCCAGCGATGTTTCCCAATCGGGATTTAAATATTCATAAAGTCCTTCGCGTCCCCCCTCGCGCCCGAAGCCGCTTTCGCGATAGCCGCCGAAGCCTGCCGCGGCATCAAAAAGATTGGTCGAATTGATCCAGACAACACCAGCTTTCATTCGCGCTGCGGTATCAAGTGCCAGATTGATGTTTTCCGACCAGACCGACGCGGCTAACCCATACCGGGTATGGTTAGCGATCTGAACGGCTTCATCCGGCGTTCGGAACGTCATAACGGCAGCAACGGGGCCGAAAATCTCAATATCGGCCACAGTTGATGATGGTTCGGCATCGATGAAGACCGAGGGCGGGAAGAAACTTCCCGTTGCTGGTAAAGCGCAAGAGGATTGCCAGAGTGTACCGCCCTCTTCGACGCCTTGCGCGACCAACGCTTGAATGCGTTGCAATTGGACGGGTGCGACGATCGCGCCCATATCGACATTTTTGTCGAGCGGATCGCCAATGCGCATCGTTTCCATTCGACGCTTCAGCTTGGCTAAGAAACGTGGCGCAATCCCCTCTTGCACAAGCAGACGGGATCCGGCGCAACAGACCTGTCCCTGGTTGAACCAGATCGCATCGACAACGCCTTCAATCGCGGAATCAAGGTCAGCATCTTCATGAACGATGAAGGGCGATTTTCCGCCAAGTTCCAACGATATTTTTTTGCCCGAACCGGCGGTTGCCTTGCGGATAATCCGGCCAACCTCGGTGGAGCCTGTAAACGCGATTTTATCGACATCGGCATGGGCGACCAGCGCGGCACCGGTTGCACCGTCGCCCGTCACGATGTTAACGACACCGTCGGGAAGTCCCACCTCGCGACAAATTTCAGCAAAAGCTAAGGCCGTTAGTGGTGTGAATTCGGCAGGCTTCAAGACGATCGTGTTTCCGGCTGCCAATGCGGGCGCCACTTTCCATGCCAGCATCAAGAGCGGAAAGTTCCAAGGAATGATTTGCCCGCAGACGCCCACCGGTTGATAGCGCTCGAATTCGCTTTCGAGCAGTTCGGCCCAACCGGCATGATGGTAGAAATGGCGGGCGACCAGTGGAATATCGATGTCGCGGCTTTCACGGATCGGTTTGCCATTGTCGAGGGATTCCAGAACCGATAAAAACCGTTCGCGTTTTTGGATATGTCGGGCGAGCGCATATAAATGGCGCGCGCGCTCATGGCCAGCCAGCGCAGACCATGCCGGGAAGGCAAGTCGTGCGGCCTTAACGGCGGCATCAATATCCTCAGACGACCCCGCCGAAACGCGACCGAGCGGAGTGTCACGCGCTGGATTAAGGGATTCAAAATATGACCCGCCTTGAGACGGCACGAAGGCTCCCCCGATGAAATGGTGAAAGCCGTCTTTATGCCTCGCCAGCCATTCATTGACATGGGCTTCGGATTCAGGCGAGGGACCATAGTCCATACTGTCCAAAATAGCTTTGACGGTTGGCATGGCAGGGGTCCTTAGGCGAGAGCATGATGGGTGAGGGCAGCGTAACGGCCCGTGACGTAATGTTCCAATTGCCGTTCAATGTCAGCGAGCATGGAGGAGGCACCAATTCGAAACAGCTGGGGTTCAAGCCAGGCGCGCCCGAGCTCCTCGTTCATCAAGGTTAGCCAAGCGAGCGCTTCTTTTGATGTTTTGAGGCCGCCTGCGGGTTTGAAGCCAATCTCGATTCCCGTTTTGTCCCCAAAATCGCGCACGGCGCGAACCATGATAAGGCTGACGGGAAGCGTTGCGTTCACCTCTTCTTTGCCCGTCGACGTCTTGATAAAATCGGCACCGGCCATCATCGCGACCATGCTGGCTTTATAGACATTCCGAAGCGTTTTGAGATCGCCCGTGCCCAAAATGGCCTTTAAATGGGCATCCCCGCACGCTTCTCGCATGGCGGCAATTTCATCGTAAAGCGCATTCCAATCTTGGGTGAGCACTTGGGCCCGATGAATGACAATGTCGATTTCGGCGGCGCCCTCCGAAACGGCATACCGGATTTCCGCTAATCGCTGGGGCAGAGGCGTTAATCCGGCTGGAAAGCCGGTTGCCACAGAGGCCACGGGTATCCCTGATCCCGCCAAGGCTTTCACGGCAGGTCTGACCATGGCGGGATAAACACAAACGGCGCCAACCGTCGGCGGCTGATCGGAAAGCCCTAAAGCTTCCACCACATCGGCGCGTAAGGGGCGGCGAGCTTTCATGGCAAGGCGATGCACCCGACCTTCCGTATCGTCGCCCGCCAAGGTCGTAAGGTCGATACATTGAATGGCTTTGATCAGCCAGGCCGCTTGATATTCCTTCTTGACGGACCGCCGCGTGGTCAAGTTTTGGGCGCGACGGTCGGAAGCTGATAAATTCACCTGAATATCATCGAACCAATCACGATGCAGTGGTGTGCCCGGATTACGGGAATGATGACGCGTGCCATCGGGTAACACGCTCAACGCGCGTGATTCCAACCCCGTCGCCGATGTTTGTTCGGTCTTATGATCGGATGCAGATGCCGTTGCATCGGTTGGTTTCATTGGAGGGACTTCCACGTCAAAATGGGTTGAATAGGATGATCAAGATGTCAACGGGAAGCTGTGACGCTCGGCCAATGCATTGACAATTTTTCAACGGAATCTTTGTCGTCACCTGCTTTAAAGCACGCCTTTTTTAAAGAGAAAGCAACCGTAAGGCCCCGGATCGGAGGTCTGGACAATGGCAAACGATTTTCGCGCCGCGTCATAAAATGAAAAGCGTTCCAAGGCCCCCATTTTGATCACGCGGCCTTCGGCTTGGTTGATCACGTCTTGTATCGCGGTATGGATTGGAACAATCTGGTTCGGGTTACCCACCACCTCCATGCGCTGCACCGGTTCGTCGACAAAGGTGTCCAGCGGAAAGACCGATAGAACGGCTGACGCGGCCCGCACCAGATCGCAACCGAACAAAGGAATTACACGGCCATGCGTCGTACCCGTTGCCAAACTCGCGGCCGGATGATTCCGATCACATAACAAGAGATCATCGCCATGGCCCATGGTTTTCAAAACGAATAATAATTCGCCGGTCAGAATGGGATCAATTCCTTTTAGCATCCGACTTCTCCCCCCACACACCCTTTGGCCGAAATCCCATCGCTTACCATGTTGGCCAATTACGTTTCCTAAATTCGTCAATTGACTTTAAGTGTGATCACACTTTAACATCAACTGCAAGAAAGTTGTTAAAGCGAAATAAGATATTGAGTTCTAAGCAACATTGCGCATCCGATCGAATGGGGCGTGAGGCGTTCCGAGCCATTGTGGATAGGAACGAATGGGAGGTTAAGCCGAATGCATCGCATGAGCGCAATGCCGATTGACCCCTTGTTTTTCTTAAACTCTAGGATCTCATCGGTTTAACAAAATCGTGAACGAGGGGGCGGGATGGTGCCCTATGACACAAAGAGTAAAATCCCATGTTGAAGAAAATTGATCCACGGTTGAATGCTGATGTTCTGTATGCTTTGCGCGCCATGGGACATGGCGATGAACTGATCTTGTGCGACACAAATTTTCCCGGCGATTCATTGGCACGACAAACCGTTTTGGGGAAACTGTTGCGGATCGACAATACGAGTGCGGCTGAAGCAGCACGTGCCATTTTATCGGTTATGCCGTTGGACAGTTTTGTTGATCACTCGGCTTGGCGGATGGAGGTGGTCGGCCAGCCTAATGAGGTGCCGAAGGTTCAAGCGGAAGTACAAAAGGAAATTGATCGGGCCGAGAAAAAATCGATGCCGATGGCCACAATTGAGCGCTTCGCCTTCTATGAACGTGCCAAGAAAGCCTATTGCGTGATCGCAACGGGTGAAACCAGGTTCTATGGCTGCTTTGTTTTCAAGAAGGGCGTTATTCCGCCAAAGTGAGCGTCAACCCTAACAACAAGGCAGTGTTATGAGCCTATCAAAAAGCGGCGTCGCAATTCTTGGTATTTTTGTTGCTGATTTAGCGTTTCGCTCTGGGCGAATGCCTGCCGTGGGCGAAACCATTATCGGTTCGGGCTTTGCAATGGGACCCGGAGGAAAGGGCTCCAATCAAGCTGTCGCTGCAGCCCGAGCGGGCGTCCATGTTCGATTTATTTCAAAAATAGGCTCGGACTCGTTTGGCGATATCGCCATGGCAACTTGGACCCATGAGGGGATCGAAACCCATGTCGGTCGTTCCAAGGATCAGCCAACGGGGGCTGCCTTTATTTATGTTAATGACAAGAATGGCGAAAACGCCATCATCGTCGTACCGGGCGCGGCCGGTACGATCTCGATCGCGGATGTTGAGGCGGTGGGCGATGCTATTCGAGGATCAGCCGTGTTTGTCACACAATTGGAGCAACCAACAGCAGCGGCACAACGCGGCCTTGAAATTGCGCGGCAGGCAAATGTGATCACTATTTTTAACCCCGCACCGGCAGAGCCCTTTGCCGATGCAATCTACAGTCTAACAGATTTCATCACGCCCAACGAAAGCGAAGCGGCGGCGTTGACGGGTCTGCCGGTCGAGAGTGTCGACGATGCCAAACGGGCAGGAGACGCCTTTTTGAAAAAGGGCGTAGGTACCGCTTTGATTACGTTAGGGGAAAAAGGCGCTTTGCTTCACACGAGGGAACAATCTGTTTTGGTTCCCGCCTTCAATGCCGGAAACGTTGTTGAAACAGCAGGCGCAGGCGATGCCTTTAATGGCGGTTTCGCCGCCGCACTTGCTCGAGGTATGGACCCGTTGTCGGCAACCCGGTTTGGCTGTGCCGCGGCAGGCATATCGGTAACCCGTCATGGAACGGCGCCGGCCATGCCGACGCTCGCCGAAATCGACTCCCTTCTGGCCGGATCGTGACGTGGAGCCGCTAAACTTGTCGCGCCAGCCCCAACAGGTGACGTTACAAGATCAAATTTATACCGATTTGCGCGGTCGTCTGATGGCCGGAATATTTAAGCCCGGTCAACCTATGAGTATCCGAACCATCGCGGCCTTGGTGGGAGCAAGCGCGATGCCGGTTCGCGATGCGCTTCGGCGTTTGGAATCCGAACACGCCATTGTGCCGGGCCCCAATCGAAGTTTGATGGTTCCGATTATCACCCGTGAAACGTTACATGAAATTCGGGATATTCGATTGGCGTTGGAAGTCATTGCCGTAGAGGCTGCGGCCAATAGGATGACACCGGAAGGTCTCGCCTCCATTGCGCGAGCGTGCGAAGAAATGGCGGAGGCGATTAGATGCCAACAAATCGATGCCTATTTGCGGTTCAATTGGGCCTTTCATTATCAGATTTACCAATCGGCGGGACTTCCGCTCCTGTTAGAAGTAATCGAAACAATGTGGACTCGGATGGGGCCACAAATTCGTGTCGCCGCGATTGAACAAACGCACTTCAAGATCGCAATGAAGGCCCATTGGGCTATTCTCGAAGCCTTGAAAAAGAACGATGGCGATGGCGCTCGAAAGGCCCTCGTTCATGATATTTCAAGTGCAGCGCGGGATTTAGATCGTTGGCTTAGCGCGCAGAAAATTTCAAAGGAACGCTAACGCCGATTTATCGACCGATAGGCTAAAAATATGAATTGAAAACAAAGATTTACACTTGCAGGCGATCCAAAATAGCCGCAGATTACAGCGGCTTTTAAACGGCTTAAAAACAAAGAAGATTGGGAGAATAAAATGGCTGGCCTGAGACTTCACGGCGTGAAGAAATCCTTCGGCGAAGTGCCGGTCATTCGCGGTATTGATCTCGATATTATTGATGGTGAATTTTGCGTTTTTGTCGGTCCTTCGGGATGCGGTAAATCGACGTTACTGCGCATGATTGCAGGCTTGGAGGAAATGACCGAAGGTCTGATCACGATTGGTGATCGAGACGTGACTTGGCTGCCTCCGGCCAGGCGCGGCATCTCAATGGTATTTCAATCCTACGCGCTCTATCCGCATATGACGGTCGCGCAGAATATCGCTTTTGGATTGAAGATGGCAAAGCTTCCTAAGGCTGAAATTGACGCACGTACCGGCAAGGCCGCTAAGCTGCTCCAGCTGACAGAATTGCTTTCCCGTCGTCCGGCGCAATTATCGGGCGGTCAACGGCAACGCGTCGCCATCGGCCGCGCCATTGTTCGCGAGCCCGATGTGTTCTTGTTCGACGAGCCGCTCTCAAACCTAGATGCCGCCTTGCGCGTTCAGATGCGGATCGAGATTTCAAAGCTACATAACGACCTCAAAGCAACCATGATCTATGTTACTCATGATCAGGTTGAGGCCATGACAATGGCCGATAAAATTGTTGTGCTAAATGCCGGCATGATCGCGCAAGTTGGTTCACCGCTGGAACTTTACCATCGTCCTAATAATCTTTTCGTGGCTACCTTTATCGGCAGCCCGAAGATGAATTTGATTGAAGGCCGCGTTGAGGAAGTGGTCAATGGCAACGCCCGAATTCAGCTTGCCAGTGGCTCGATGATCGAGGTTCCGACTCGAGGCACCACGGTTGCGATGGGGCCCGTAACGTTGGGTGTGCGGCCTGAACATTTGCTCGTCGGCAAGACGGGAGCCGTCAATAGTTTTAAAGGAAAGGTGCAGCTTTCAGAGCATTTGGGCGGCGAAACCATGCTCTATGTCAGCGCGCCCGATATTGAGCAATGCGTTATCAAGGCGGATGGTCTGGCACCGCAACGCGCGGGCGACGAGATCACGGTCGAGCTCGCGCCTCAGACTTGCCATCTCTTCGACGCAAATGGCCAAGCCATCGTGAACGGATCGCTGATTTGATCGGCTTTATCGGCTGATCAGTCGTTGAGCATAACCATCAAATCTTTGGTATGCTCATAAAGTGCGCGGAAAATACCATAGCGCTTTTGATAGAGTGCTTGATGTTCGTTGTTGGGCACCAACTCGGAATCCATTTTATTCCATTCCGCCATTGTTTCCGGTGTCACATCGCCAATCGCCAGCGCTGCTAAAAAGGCGTCGCCATAAGAGGCCCCAAAGGTGCGGCTACGCAGCGTCTGCTTTTTGCCGGATATATCGGAAGTGGCCTGCGCCCAGACTTTATTCTTCAGCCCGCCGCCCACCGACTGAATGATCTTCGGGTCGTGGCCCGCTTGGCGAAAGGTTTCGATGATGTGGTTGGTACCGAACGCAATGCCCTCGAGCACCGCACGGAACATATCCGAGCGTTTATGGCTCAGCGTGAGGCCGAAAAAACTACCTTTGGCATGCGGATCAAAAAGCGGGCTTTGAGCACCTGCAAAATAGGGCAAAAAAACCAGACCATTAGCGCCCACAGGTGAGAGCGCCGCTTCTTCTGCCAATAACGGCATCGCGTTCTCGGTTGGCAATTCGCGCGCAAATTGATCGCGGAACCAATGTGTCAATGTGCCTGTCGTGGCCATTCCCGCCATCGAAGCATGTTGTCCCGGAAACAGCCAAGGCGCGTACCACAAACGGCTATCGCGCACACGTTCCGCTGTGACTTGAATGATGAAAATTGTCGAGCCGTACATCACCATCATCTCGCCGGGCGATTGCACGCCGACGCTGATGGCCTCAGACGCTGCATCAATGGTGCCCGCTATCACTGGGGTGCCCATAGCAAGGCCCGTCTCGGACGCAGCGTTCGCCGTGACATGACCGACAATATCGGTGCTCCACGCGAGATCGGGCAGCATTGCGCGATTAATCAAATCGGGCGCTAGTTTCATGTTCCAATCTAGCGCTGCCACATCATAAATCGGACTCGAATTCGCGGCTGAATAATGGTCGATGACATACACACCGGTCAGGCGATGAACGATGAAGGAGGTGGAGGTCAGGATCTTATGCGTTTTGGCAAAAATCTCGGGGTGGTTGCGTTTAAGCCAGAGAATTTTTGGCCCCACGGATTGCGTGGTCAGCGCATTGCCGCAGAGCTCCAAAATGGCGTCGGCACCAATGTCGCGCGTCAAATCGTCGATTTCGCGGGTGGCGCGACCATCGACGCCATAAAGCACGCCGTTCATTAAAGGCTCGCCATCGCGGTCCACTGGCAGCATGCATGGACCGATGGCGCTGGTGCCAATCGCTTTGATGTCTTTCGGGTCTACTTTACTGTCGGAAAGAAGAGCGCGCGTGATATGGACAAAGTCCCCCCACCAATCCTCAATCGGGCGATGTTCTGCAAAGCCCGGCTGCGGCACAATCATCTTATGCGGGCGCGCGGCGCGGGCGACAATCTCGCCTTTGGCATCCACCAAAACGCCTTTGGATTCGAAGGTGCCGATATCAACGCCGAGATAATAGGTCATGGCTCGCCTCACTCAGGGTTCATGCGGATCGCGGTCAAGGCTATAGCCACCATCAATGCGCGAAATACCCTCGACCAGAAGCTTTGTCAGTCCGGCCAAATCGCCGATATCGCACATCTCGAGCGAGGAGTGTGTGTAGCGGCAAGGGAAGCCCAAATCGATCACCGCCACACCGGAATGGACGAGCTGGACATAGGAGGATTCCGTCAACGCGCCGATATGGGCGCTGCGTTGTAAATTCAAATGATGATCCCGCGCCGTCTCATCAAACAAAGTCACAATGGCAGGATGCGGTATGGCACCATTCAGCGTACCGCGGCCATGGAAACTATACAGGCTCATCGCAGGCCCTGTCCCTAACCGCACATCACCACGCGATGCCATATCCGGCGTGTCGGAGGCGAGGATCAGATCAAGCTGGATCGCAATATCGGGCGAAAGGGCTTGGGCAGCGGTAACCGCACCCCGGAGGTTGAATTCTTCCTGCACGGAGAAAACGAAATGCACGGTGGGGTGCTTAATACCTTTGGCAAAGGCGCGCGCGACTTCCAACACAACCGCGCATCCGGCGCGATCATCGACTGAGGTTCCAGCTACCCTGTCACCTGCAAGCTCGACATGATGCGGCCGATAGACAACGGGTGTACCCACCTTAATGCCTGCCAAGTCAACGTCATGCGAGGAAGCAAAACCCGCGTCGATATAGAGTTCTTGATAGGGCAGAACCTTGTATTTCTCGTCAGGTGTCGTGGCGTGGTGGCTCTTATTGGCGATGATGCCTTTCACATCGCGGCCCTCGCCGATGCAGAACAGCACTTCTTGCGACGGCAAAGCGCGCTCGGGCACACCGCCGAGACGCTCAACCCGGATTAGGCCATTCGCCTCAATCTTGCGAACGATGAGGCCCAATTGGTCCATATGGGCGTAGAGCATCACGCTCGGAGCTGCAGGGTCGCCTTGAAGCGTCGCAATCAGATTGCCGAGGCGGTCGGTTGAATGGCTAAAGCCAAGCTGATCCAACTCACGGGCAATGTGGAGACGAACCCGCCCCTCATAGCCGCTTAATCCCGGTATTAGCATAAGGTCACGCAGGCTGACGCGAAGCCTGTCTTTTAGCGCCGCATCATTCTGAAAACTCGATGCCATAATTGATCCTTCAGGATTTCCGCGCCGCGCGCACCAGCCGCATAAATTCCATCGCGCGGTCTGGATCAACAGCGTTCCACGTGTGGCCATCAACTTTGAGCGATGATCCGACAATGCAGCCATCAGCGACGCGAAGCACATCGGTGATGGTGGAATGCTTCACGCCCGTATTGGCGAGAACCGGCGTATCGGGGAGCACTTTTTTGACTGCTTCGAGATCCGACATCGCGGCCGCTTCGCCCGTTATCGCGCCTGACACCAAAATGGCATCGGGGATGCTGGAGAAGACGGCACTTCGCGCCCGATCCGGCAGGCTGCGTTGGTCGAGCGAATGCGCAAATTCCGCCGAGACATTATAGAGCAGCGGCAAATCCCTGCGCCCAAGGCTATCGCGATACCGCATCGCCGCACCCGCATTCGGCGTCCATGGCCCCATATCGGAAGCATAGGTGCCGGTGAAAATTTCCCGAACAAAGGACGCGCCGGTGGCAGCCGCAAGCGCTATCGAACTCATCGGATCCCATAAGACATTCACGCCGAAGGGAATGGTGATCTCTGAGCGCACTTGGCCGATGAGAAACGCCATTGTCGCCGTAGACGCCGTATCGACATTGAAGGCATAGGGACGGTCATTTTCATTGCCGAACATGATCGCATCAAAGCCTGCCGCTTGCAGGGCTTTCAGATCTTTTCGGACACCCTCCAAAAGGCCCGCAAGGCCAGCCTCCGCATCATACAAAGGCGATCCCGGAAGAGCGCCGATATGCACCATCGCGATGACGGGCTTACCCTGCCCAAAAACTTTCTGAAATTTAGTGCGCATGGATAATACCTAACTCCTACCGAATAGCTCAGCCTCGCATCAGACTGCGCCCTTTTGAACTAGCTTGATTATTTAACCGCTCCAGCCGTTAAGCCCTTCACGATATAGCGTTCAAGGAAGACGCCGATGACAACCAAGGGCGCAATCGCACCCGTAGCCAACGCAGCCATCGTCCACCAGCTAATACCCTGCGAGCCGGTTTGACTGGCCACCATTACTGGCAGTGTTTTTGCGCTGGTGCTGGTTAAAAGCGCCGCGAAGAAATATTCATTCCAGCACAAGATGACCGCCAGAATAAACGCCGCCACCATGCCCGGCAGCGCGATTGGTAAAACGATGCGGATAAAGGCACCCCAAACGCCGCAGCCATCCACCATCGCCGCCTGTTCAAGCTCAATCGGGATCGTGTCGAACTGGTCGCGCATGATCCAGATGACAATCGGCAACACCATCAGCGTGTAAATCAAGATCAACCCGATGACGCTATCGAGAAGCGCGAGCTCCTTATATAAAACCAAGAATGGCATCGCGAGCACGACGGGCGGCAGCAGCAATTGGGACAGAAAGAAAAACGAGATATCCTTGTTTTTCCATGGGCCGAATTTGTACTGAAAGCGGCTTAAACCATAGGCCGCCGGCGCACCGATCAGCACCGCCAAAACCGGCGCGCCGATGGACACAATCAGACTATTGGCAAAGCGCAGCAGGAACTCGTCACGCACGGTGGAGATCTGAAAAATCGTATCCGGCGAAAGACCCAGCGCGCGCCAGCCTTTCCAGTCGCCCTGAAAGCGCCCGATAAAAGGAATGATATCGCCTTGCGTGACATTGACCGCGGTTTTGAACGAGGTTGAAACTGTCCAGAAAATCGGGAAGAGGCAGATGAATGCCCAAATCAACAGCGCACTATAAATCAGCACGCGCCCGGACATACGGGTCCAATTCCAAGGTTGTTTGGAAACTTGATAGGAGTGATCCATTCCGAGCCCGCTCATAGTGCTGCCTCCCTGCGCATAAAGCGACCAACGGCGTTCAACAGCAAGGTCATGAACACGATGATGAGAACAAGATAGACCTCGGCCACCATGGTGCCGTAGCCGACATTGGAGCGGTCGCGGTATTCGCGGAAGATGAAGCTCGAAATCGTATCGGTTGCGCCGCCGGGGCCGCCCGAGGTGGTGTTGATCACGATATCAGCAAGTTTCAATTGGAAGATGATGCGCAAGATGATGGTGGTGACACTCACCGGCAGCATCAAGGGAAACGTAATTTGCCAGAAGGTGGACCAACTCGACGCGCCGTCCACTTTTGCAGCTTCCTGAATATCCTTCGGAATGGCTTGTAGACCCGCCAGCAGCATGATGATCATGAACGGGATCCAAACCCATGCATCAAGCGCAATGATGCTGAAACGCGCAATCCACGGTGTGGCAAAAAACGCCGGATTATCCCAGCCGAGATGGCGCATCAAAGCAGCCAATGGCCCGAACCGGAATTCCATCAGCGATTTGCCAATCATCCAGCTGACCGCCACCGGGCTCAGCATGAAAGGGAGAAGGAAGGCCACGCGAAAGAATTTGCGGGCGCGGATATCGGCATTCAGTAAGAGCGCCAAGCCAAAGGCCAGCGCGTATTGCACGAAAACGCTCAACACATAAAACGTCATATTGCGCAGCGCATTCCAGAAATACGCATCATTGATAAGCGTGCGAAGATTATCGAGCCCGTTGAATTTTTGTCCCTCAAAGGAACTGAGGTTCCATTCTGAAAACGCGATATACAATCCGAAAATAGTCGGGAAAATCACCAGCGCCACGGTAAACAACAAAGCCGGCAGCAGGAACAAAGCCTTATAGCCCGCCTCGCCCCGCATCATGACTTGACCAACGCCAAGGGCCACCGCCCATACAAGGTAGGCGTAAAGCGACAGACGCCACGTGCCAAGGCCCAGCGCAAGGGTACCAGAGGCTTCTAGAGCCTGCGCAGCCGCAATGGCGACCAGCAACACGCTTGCAGCAAGAACCACCATACGCCCTGCCCAACGGCGCGCTTCCGGAGCCATTGGAGGTCGGACGAGGGGAACCAAAAATGATGAGGCAGACTGAGTCATAGCGTTCCAAATTTCAAAACGAAACTCTGATTGTACAAAACCTATCGTTAGCCGGGTCTGCGCAAAAAACCAGATCCGTCGAAGGTTAAAATAAAACAACTGGCGGCGTCTTTAAGCGCCGCCAGTCGCATGAGTGAACCCTAAAAGTGACTAGGAGCGATCCGATTACATACCCAGCGAGGCTCTGTAGAGCTTCAATTGGTTTTCACGACCAACCTGATCGGTCAGCTTTTCCCAAGCTGCGGCAATCGAGTCAGCCCCTTGCTGTGCTGTCATTTTGCCAGCGAAGACCTTCGCCAATTCATCTTCTGCTACGCTATAATATTGGAAGATGCCCGGAATACGAGGCTCAATGGCGCGGTTAGGGTGGTTGTAAGACCCAAACTGCGATTTGAGATATGACGTAATGTAATCCTTATTGTAGCCGGCACCCGTCCATTCCGCGATATCGGCATGGCTGTTGCGATGGACTTGGAAGCCCGACGGATACATAACGGTCCAGAGCGAAAGGTCCTTGCCGCCAAGATGCGCTGCCGCTGACCATGCGGCCTTCTGCTTTTTTGGATCGGCATCAACACGTGCCATGACATACACACCCCAGCCAAGATAGGCGCAATTTGGGGAGTAATTCGGGCCACTAGCGAGTTTTTCCCACTTGCTGGTCTTATAATTATACACTTCGTCGGAGCCTGGAAGAATGTCGAACCCGACATCATTGCCGATTACCGAGGTATCGCTTGTATTGGCCATTTGGCCAACGTCACCCCACCAGGAGAGCATCGAGCCTGTACCAGCAAGGAACTGCTGGAAGGCAGTCGTGCCCGGATCGGCATTGAGCTGATCGGCAGGCTCGGATGGCAGGCTGTCAATCACGTCTTGGATCGCACGAACCCAACCCGGATTGTTGACGAGCGGCTTCATGTTTTCTGGATCAAACAACCATGCCTTGTTGTCCGGATGCTTCACATAAGCGGTTGCACGATCTTCGAGGAAGTAGAAGCCGAAACCGCCCCAGCCCTTTGCCGGATCGAGATAACCAATGGCGTCCTGGCCCTTGATTTTCTTGCCCTTCAAAAATTTGGTGACTTCATTGACCTTCTGCCAGGTTTTTGGCACAGCCCACTCGCCCTGATGGCCTTCGGCCTTCCACGCTTTGGCGAGGTCGGCATCCGAGAAGTAATCGGTACGGTAGTTGAAGTTGTGGCAATCGCCATCGATGGTGACGCGGTATTGCTTGCCATCCCACGTGCCGACCGGGGGCTTCAGATAATCGGAATAATCTTCGATATCGATCTGCTTCTTGACCCAATCCGGCATGACGGATGCAAGGCCTTTGCCGCACACATCGCCCTCGAAAGGCGCGCCCATTTCGAGGATATCAAAATCGACCGTCTTGGTCGCAATCGACTGCTGCAGGCGAGCATTATAATCGGCCTGTGCCAGATCGATCCAGTTGATTTTCGCGCCCGTGTAGGCTTCCCATGGCTTTAAGAAGCCACGGAACAGCATATTATGGAGGTTCTGGTTGTTTAGTCCCATAAAGCTCAACTCGACGCCCTTGAACTCGCCAGGCTTGACGGAAGCCTTGGTGGCCTCAAGGCACATCTCGCCTACCTTCTGCCAATCGGCATCCGTTGGCGAGCCCTTGCCGACGCCCGGAATTTTCAGGATTTCCGCGCGCAGGCTTTTGGAATCGGCCAGAGCCGAACTGGAAAAGCCGCCCAAGCCCGTGGTGGCTGACAATGCGGCGACGCCGGCAGCGCCCTTCAACAGGTTACGCCGATCGGTCTTGATGCCAAAAATAGAATTGTATTGTTCAGTCTTCATTGCAGAACCTCCCCGATTTTTACCGCGTCTTAAGACACGCTGTTCAACGAAGCTACCTCACGCGGAAACGCTGTCAATGGGGGGTAATAACTTTAGCCATTTTATGAAAATGCCAAAAATCATTTAATTTTCTAGTATTTTTCAATGATATTGCTACCGCCTTGGCTATAAACTTCACTTTTTTTGATTTTTTCGTAAATTTATTTTTGTTGCGATAATTTTTTGTGTGATCCTAGGGCGATTGAAATGGAGTAGGCTTGGGCGGCTGAAGGAGCGCAAGCCGAAGGCAAGTTAAAACGCAACAGAGTTATCCGTTAATTGACCAAGGGGAGTGCCATTACATGACATCACTCTATCAAACAGCACTCGACGAGTTGGCATTGACGTTTAAAAAATTGAACGACAACGAGGTTGACCATGCCTTGGATATTTTGGTTGGGGCAAAAAAAATTGTCGTATTCGGATGTGGTCGCGAGCGGCTTCAGATGATGGGCTTTGCTATGCGCCTGTTTCACATGGGGCTGGCTGTTTCCGTTGTCGCCGATATGACGACGCCTCCGGTCGGTGAAGGAGATCTGTTTTTGGCGTCCGTTGGCCCCGGTGATTTGCCGACGGCTCAAGCTTTGCTTGACGTGGCCAGGAAGGCAGGCGCCACAACCATTGTTTTCACAGCCCAGCCGGATGGAATAGCGTCCCATTTTGCCGATTTTGTCCTTACCATTCCAGCGCAAACCATGGCCAACGATCTGTCCGGTCGCCAAACATCGGTTCTGCCCATGGGGTCGCTCTACGAGGGCGCCCTGTTTATCTTGTTTGAGGTTATGGTATTGAAATTGATAGATAAATTGAAGATTAGCGCGGATTTCATGCGCTCAAATCATACCAATTTGGAGTAATTATTTTAGGTCTTCCGATGGAAGAACTTTGCCCGGGTTCATGATACCCGACGGATCGATCATCTTTTTGATCTGGTTCAATAAGTCATATTTTACGGGATCACTGTGTTCAGCAAGGGCCTCACGCTTTTCGAGGCCGATGCCGTGTTCGGCTGAAAAAAAGCCTCCCATGGCTTTAAGGTCTTGATAGACCAGTGCGGAAATCTCTTTGTAGCGCGAGGTTATGGGTGATGCCGCATTGACCGTGATGTGCAGATTGCCGTCGCCCATATGACCAACATAAAAGAGCTTCAAATCGGCGTCGTGGCATTGTAGCCGTTGGCGAAGGGCTTCCAGATAGCTGTTGAGTTGCGCCAAGGGGACGGACACATCAAACCAAAGACCATCAGGGAAAGCACGATCGACAGCCCAATCTTCCCGAATTTTCCACACGCTGGCCCGTTCGCTCTCGTTTTTGCATATCAGCGCATCGGTGATATCGCCAACGTCCAATGAAACTTCCAATTCGGCTTCCAACGCGGATTGATCGGTGTATTCGAAAAGGACGCAATCGCCCTGCTTTCCGAAAGCGGCAAGTGCCGGGTTGCCATGATCGTCGGCCGAAACCGTGACATGATTGGCACTCATGAGTTCGGCGCGCAGGAGGCGACCTTGGGTTAAAGATTCAAGGCGTCGGAAAAAGCGGATGCCGCCGTTACAGTTTGAAAGCGAGACTAGGGCGGTTATCCCATCGGGGGGCAAAGGCGCGAGGCGGAGGCAAACGCGCGTGACAATGCCGAGGGTTCCCTCGGCGCCAATAAAGAGCTGTTTAACGTCATAGCCACCATTGGCCTTAATCACCTGGGTCAAATCGTCCAGGATTCGGCTATCCGGTAACACGACTTCAAGGCCCAAAACCCGTTGCCGCATGGGGCCAAAGCGAAACGCCTCCTGTCCTCCGGCATTTGTTGCAATCATGCCACCAATCGTAGCCGTACCCCGCGCGCCAAGATCAATGCCGCAGGTCAGCCCGTGCAAACGGACGGCATCTTCCAAGGTCTGCAAAGTGCAACCGGCTTCAACAATCGCGGTCTGTGAAAGGGTATCGATTGCAATGATTTTCGTCATCCGATGCATCATCAGGATAACTTGTCCATCCGATGAGCGGGCGGCGCCTGAAAGTCCCGTACGCCCGCCTTGTGGAACAAGAGCCAACCCATGTTCGCCGCAATAACGCACGGTCTTGACAATATCATCGACGGTACGCGGTAAAATCGCGAAGCCAGCCGTCAAATTATCTTGGTCGAAACCGCTGTCGAGCGAGGTGAGTGCTTCGCCGGATCGGATGCTCTGATCGCCAACAAGATGCCTGAGGGCATTTAAATGGACACTCAACATAGGAATAGACGACCTCTGATCGATTGATGGCTAAGCCTAGCACATCAACCCGAAATGGCTATTGGTCTATTCCATCTTCCATTTTATCGATCTCAAAGGCCGCCGCTACTCGTCGATTTTCCGTTCATTTTTAACAACGCCCGTATCAACGAGCTCGAGTTCTTCAGCGTCGTCAATGCCGACGGTCGAGATAATCGAGCCTATTTGGCGCGATTCGGATTGTTTCCCTTGTAAGGCTTGGCCGATGGCTTATTCCCCTCAGGAGCATTGGCCCGAACTGGCGGTTTATCGACAAAGTTCTGCTTTGATTTATCTTTGGCCCAACTTTTTTTAGGCGGAGGAGCATTTTTCGAACGCTCCGCGCGCCATTCGCTAGCCCGAGGAGGGGAGGAGAGTTTCTCGCCCTTATCGCTACGGATTTTAAAGCCAGGCCCGCCTTCGCTTTTCGACGGTCTATCAAATTTTTTGGGCTCTGGAACCGTAGATCCTGCCGGCTTAATGGTAACGCCGCGCTCTCCACTGCCATTTCGGGCAATATTGGCAGCAAATTCAGCCATCTTTTTTTCTGCAATTTCGAATCGTGTTTCGCCCTCAAAAATCTTGATTGAACCGACATCCCGCTTGGTCACATCGCCAGCCTTGCAGATTAAGGGCAAAATCCATTTTGGGTCAGCGCGGTGCTTTCGTCCGACAGACAGCGTAAACCAACCCGCGCCATTCATATCATCAAAGGACTGCTCGCGTCGGGCCTTATTGCCCCCAAAGCCTCTATCGCCGCTTGGAATAGGCTCACGGCCTTTGCCGTTTCTGGTCGGAAGGGCGGTATAGGTGATATCCTCAGGAGCTGGGCGATCCTCGAATTGCTGCCGTAAGTAGGCGGCCGCAAGTTGTTGTGGTGACATTCGGGCCAATAATTCAGCCACAAAATCTGCTTCTGTCGGATCGGGTGGCAAGACAACGCTCGCGGATTGAAGGATTTGCTCGCGATTACGCGTATCGATTTCCACCGCCGTTGGAGCCCCACGCGTGGTAGCCTCGATATTTGCCATATCGAGCACCCTGAGGGCGACGGAATAGCGGCGCACGGGCACGATCAAGACACAAACGCCTTTTCGACCCGCTCGGCCAGTCCGACCCGAGCGATGCAGTAAGATATCCGGCTTTGTCGGAACGTCGGCATGGATAACGAGATCCAAATTTGGCAAGTCGATACCTCGGGCGGCGACGTCGGTTGCAACGCAAACCCGTGCACGACCATCACGCATTGATTGTAGGGCGTTGGTCCGTTCGGATTGGGAGAGTTCGCCCGAGAGTGAAACGACCGTGAACCCACGTTCGGCCAACTGTGCCGTTAGATGCTTAACGGCTTCTCGCGTATGGCAAAAGACAATGGCACTGCCGCTGTTAAAATAGAGCAATGTATTAATGATGGCGCTCTCGCGTTCGTGCGATTGGGCCACGACCATTTGGTATTCGATATCCGCGTGCCGTTCGGTCGCCGCAGTAGCCGAAAGCCTCACGGCATCGCGTTGGTACGTCTTGGCCAAGTGGGCGATCGTTTTTGGAACGGTCGCCGAAAACATCAAGGTACGGCGTTCTTCCGGCATAGCGGCAAGGATAAATTCAAGGTCTTCACGAAAGCCCATATCAAGCATTTCGTCGGCTTCATCCAGGACCACAGCACGTAGTTCGGTTAAGTCCAGCGAGCCTCGTGTAATGTGGTCGCGTAATCGGCCCGGTGTACCAACGACAATATGGGCACCGCCTTCAAGGGCTCGCCGTTCAATACGCATTTCCATGCCGCCGACGCATGAGGTGGTCGTTACCCGAGCGTCCGCATAGAGCCAGCCGAGTTCCCGCTGAACTTGCAACGCTAGTTCACGCGTTGGAGCGATAATCAATCCCAAAGGCCGCCCTCGGGGAGGAAAATTAACCGCATCGCCGAGAAGGGTTGGCGCGATAGCCAAGCCAAAAGCCACGGTCTTACCTGAACCGGTTTGGGCCGAGACCAAAAGGTCATTTCCCTCTGCATCCTCTCCGAGAACGGCCATTTGGACAGGCGTTAGCTGGTCATAGCCTTGCTTAGCGAGGGCTGAAGCCAATGCGGGATGGATTTTGGCCAAGGCGGCGGAAGGCGTAGTATCGGAAGTCGACGTCATTAAAAGTTCAGCCTTAAGGTGTGCGCAAATATTTTGCGTTTCAGGGTCGCATAGTTTTAGGATGTCATACGCGCCAGCCAGATTGACAAGGCACAGTTCCTATCGCCCCTCGTTCCGAGCGTTTAGGGTCATTTAGCAGGCCTTCGTTAAAACTTCCATGATCCATTGGTAAAATGAAGAGATTTTGTTTTGGCCGCGTAAATTAAGTTCCAAATTCATCTAGCCCATAAACGATAGTCGAATTATTCTGAGTGATCACGATATTGCCACACTAAGGCTTAAACTTGGACTATAGAGAGGGTATAGTTTGGCGCTGCCTAGCCGTAATTAGATGCAGCTTGGTCGAATGCTAGGATCCCTTTGGATCGAGGTGAGTTGTGATGCGTATCTCAATGATTATAAGGGTTTCAGTGCTGTTCGGGGTGCTCCTGATCGGCGGTATTGTCGGCTATCCGGCGATCGCTCAATCGTTCAAGGATGCGGGAAATGCCACGGATGTGATCAATCCGTATTCGCCTCGCTTTGGTCATCCCTATCGGCGAGGGGTCGTTCCGACCCGCGAAGTGCATGAACAAATGAAATCTTGGTCGTTGGCCCATCATCCCGACCATCGCCTTGTGGTTACGGGGAAAGCGCCAAGTGAATTTGCTGCACATCTAAAGGCCGCGGCTTCGTCTGGCTCTGAAGTCCTCTCTTACGGTGGGGGAGTGGATTCGATCGGTGTGACCAGTGGTGTGCCGAAGGTCTATGTTGTCTTTTGGGGTACCCAATGGGGCACCGCAACAACGGCTTCAAACGGAATTATGTCATTTTCCGGCGATCGTAAGGGCGCTGCGCCTTACATGCAAAATTGGATCAGGGGGCTTGGGACGAATAATGAGGCTTGGTCCGGCGTGATGACGCAATATTGCGATGGCCCAAGTGTCGCCTATGGGGCAACGTCTTGTCCCACGGGCGCATCGCATATCGGCTATCCGGGTGGCGCAGCTTTGGGTGGCGCGCTTGCGGGTGTTTGGTATGATCATTCGGGTGCGGCCCCGTCTAGTGCGACGGGCTATCAAATAGCGCAAGAGGCCGTGAAAGCAGCAGCGTATTTTGGCAACACGACATCTGCCTCCAATCGCTATGCGCAATATATCATTATGTCCCCGACAGGAACGAACCCAGATGGGTATAAAACGGGCGGCTTCTGTGCATGGCATGATTGGAATGGGGATACGACACTAACTGGCGGTGCAGCACCATCGTCCTACGGTGATATTGCTTTCACCAACATGCCTTACGTAGCTGATGCGGGTTCAAGCTGCGGCGCGAATTTTGTTAGTTCCGCCCTTGACGGATTTTCGATTGTCGGGGGGCATGAATACGCCGAGACGATCACGGATCAAAATCCATCTGGGGGATGGATCAATCTTACAAATTCAAGCTTCAATGGTGAGGAAAATGGTGACGAATGTGCCTGGATCAGTTCAGGGCAAGGCGCTTCGGCGCGGGTAGCTATGACAACAGGATCGTTTGCCATGCAAAGTACCTGGTCGAACGATACCAATCGCTGCGATATTTCCCATTCGATTATCACGGGATCAGGCGGTGCACCTTCTGCCAATTTCACCTTCAGCGTGACCGGTCTTTCGGTGAGCTTTACCGATCAATCGATCGATAATGGGGGCAGCATTGGCGCTTATGCCTGGAATTTTGGCGATGGTTCGTCTGCGTCGACGGCCAACCCAACACACGCGTATGCGAGTGTAGGCACTTACACGGTTACCGAAACCGTCACAGACCTATTGAACAGCGCGACGAGCACTAAGACCTTACAGGTAACGGTGAGTCAGAGTGGTGGAATCGTTACGGCGAGCTACACCTATCTGACCAATGGTTTGACGGTTACCTTCAAGGACGCATCAACGGATGTCGGTGGTTCGATCTCGACCTATAGCTGGAGCTTTGGGGACAACACGACGTCGACCTCAGCTAACCCGTCCCACACCTATGCGAGGTCGGGAACCTACACGGTCACCGAGACCGTGCGAGACAGTGTGAGTGCAAGTTCAAATTCCTATAGTCAATCTGTGACGATCACTTCCGCAAGTAATCCGATTGAAAACGGTGGGTTTGAGGCCGGAACAACGACTTCACCTTGGGTGATGACCTCAGGCGTAATTTGTAGCAATTCGACGTGCAGTGGCGTTACCGCCCACTCCGGAAATTGGTTCGCTTGGCTTAATGGCTACGGGACCACCCATGTCGATACCGTCGATCAAACGATTACCCTTCCAGCCGGAAAAAGGACAGCCACGCTTTCATTTTACTTGCATATTGATACACAGGAAATGGGCACCCGTGCCTATGACACGTTGGCCGTGCAGGTCTTGAATACGTCGGGAACGGTATTGGGTACACTCGCAACCTATTCGAACGTGAACGCGGCAACGGGCTATGCTCTTAAAAGTCTCTCGATGAATGGCTATATCGGTAAAACGGTCAAACTACGGTTCAAGGGGTCCGAAGATGCTTCACTCGCGACTTCCTTCATTATCGATGACGTCTCGATGGTGGTCCAGTAAGGCGCAAACGCACTTGCTGCTTTCTGGACGACTATTGAAGCGGAGTTCGTATATTGCCCGGTTGCTTAACGCTATTGGGGCTGTAATGGCTGTTTCGCTTCCGGTTGAAGCAGCGGATGAGATGGTTCTCCATCGAAACCGTGTACCTGTTCCGACTCTCACCGTGACGCCGACGGCGATCGTCGCGAAGCCTTATGAACACGTTAAACTTACAGCTACGCCAAAGGGCGGGGAGGCTCGTCTTTTCACCGTGCGGTGGCGTCTTGTAGAAGGGATGTCCGGCGGACGATTAACGGTGAATAGTAAACGACAGGAAGATGGCAGCTATTCGGCGGATTTTATGGCCACACAAGCGGGTAAAGCATTTAAAATAGTCGTAAATTTGAATGAGTTTCCATCTACAAAAAAAGAAATAAATATTGATATCGAAAAATA
>CAIUPE010000028.1 GCA_903900975.1 uncultured Hyphomicrobiales bacterium
TACGTCGAATTATGTTCAAAAGTCCCATGTGTATCACTCCATTGCTCCCCATGGTGCAGCACGCCGGGGAAGGGTCACATGGCTCAATTCTCAGTGGAAATTATTCGCTAAACCGGCTCAATTCTAAGTGGAAATCAACAGATGGCACGTACGAAGAGATATATAACGGGCCTGGCCTGCATATCGCGGAGAAATTTGCCAACCGGAAATGGATTGGAGAAAAGTTGCTCAGTTTCTCTGTGAAGGAACTAAAAGCACTCCACTTGGATAAAAACTCCCCATCTGATCAAATTCCGAAACGCCAACAATAGAACCAATTCGAAGCTTTTTTTATGCTGCTTTGTTCATTGCCTTTGTCCGCTTCACAAAATTGGCCGGATCATAGGGTGTGATTTTTGCTAGTTCTTCCGAAAGCGCGTCTTCGACCTGCTCGGCATCATAGGCCGCCTGCATATTCAAAAACCATTTCGGATCGACATTAAAGAACTTGCCGAGGCGTGCGGCGATGGATGGCGTGATATTATGCTCGCCATTGCAAATATGATGGATGCGGCTTCGCGGCACGAGGATTGCCTTCGAAAGCGCATAGATCGTAATTGCCATAGGCTCCAGAAACTCTGTCATCAGGATTTCGCCGGGATGCGGCATCGGGTTCAAACGGGCCATTGTTCTATCTCCAATCTAACGCTTCTATATAAAATCTAAGTCCGCTTCTCTTAGTGATAGTCGCACCATTCGATGGCTTCTGCTCGTCCGTCTCTCCAGACAAAGCAAATGCGCCATTGATCATTGACGCGGATCGAGTGTTGACCTTTCCTGTTTCCCTCGAGCTTCTCCAATCGATTTCCAGGCGGAATACGGAGGTCTTCAAGGCGGGTGGCCGTTATAACGAGCGCGATCTTCTTTTTTGATTGCTTCGCTATCTCAAGACTTACGCCTTTGAGCGTCTTGCCCTCATAGATCATAAAGGTCATGTCGTCTTTGAAGCGATCAATCATCTAAAATTAGTACTAAAAATTGCAACGCATGTCAATAGGCGTTGCAAAAACTTAAACGGTACCTTTCATCACACAGCAAGGGAGGCTAGATCATGAAATCCGCCTCCCCCGCCCTCCAGTCGCTCATCCTCTCCGGCCAGTTCTCCGTCTGGCACCTCTACCAGATTGCGCTCACCAATGGCTCGACGCTCTACCTGACCAACGCAGACTTCGACATTTGGGATGCAAACGGTAACCTCTACTCCTCCGGCTCTTACGGCAGCAGATTACCCAAGATCGACGCCAAATCGGCCCGCGTGACGAGCTCTATAAAGGCAGGCCTCGATCCGGACCAGTGGCAGGTTCACCTGTTGCTCGCGACCGAGGACCCATTCTCTGGCGCCTTCTACCCCGATCTCGTGGGCACCATTCCATGGCCGAACGCGATAGCAGCAGGGCTTTTTGATGGGGCGGTTGTGCTTGTCCAGAACGCCTATTTTGCAAGTGTTCCGACCATACCCTTATCGAAATTCAACTCGACCCCCGTTGGCACCACAATCGAATTCTCGGGGCTCCTTGGCCAGATTGATGTCACGGCGACGGCTGCGGTTTTCAGCTTTTCCGGTTGGAACGCCAAGCTCAACCAGATGATGCCGCGTAACCTCTATCAATCGTCCTGTCGACATCAGCTGTTTGATAGTTATTGCGGATTATCCGCTTCGTCCTTTGCCAAATCGGGAACTGCGCTGGCAGGCTCGACGCAATCCGTTCTGGTTGCCACGCCTCCTACTCCTTCGGGCTCAGCAAGCTATCAGCTCGGCCGCCTTGTAATGACCAGCGGTGCAAATTCCGGCATCCAACGACTGATCGCATTATGGGACGGCGTGTCCAAATTCCAGTTCCTTTATCCGCTACCGTTCCCGATCGCTGCGGGTGACACGTTCACCGTCTACCCGGGATGCGACAAGTCACTTGGTGCAAGTGGCTGCGGTGGTTTTGCCAACACCCTCAATTTCGGCGGCGAGCCCTATATCCCGCTACCCGAAACGCAACTCGGATAAATTCCATGTCCATTCTGACGAATGATCAACGTGCCCGCATATTGGATGTGGCCACGGGATGGGAACGCACGCCCTTTCACGATGACGCAAATCTAAAAGGCATAGGGGTCGATTGCGCGCAGTTCGTCGCGTCCGTCTATATGGAGGCCGGTATAGTTCCCGCCTTCGAGGTGCCTCGCTATCAGGCGCAATGGTTACTGCATCGCTCCGAAGAACGATTGATGGATTTCGTTCGGTCCTATGCTCGGGAAATTGATGAACACGAAGTTTTACCCGGCGATCTCGTCCTTTACCGTCTCGGTCGCGCTTATGCCCACGCTGCCATCATCATCGATTGGCCGAACGAAATCATCCATGCTCACAAGCTCTCCGGCATGGTGATCAGGGCACGACCTTTCGATAGCGATATTAACCGCACACCAGTCAAATTCTTCTCGCTCTGAGGGCTTGCAATGGCTGGTCTATTCAGCAGTGGCCGGGTCAACAATCCGCAGCCGCCAGCAACCTCGTTGCGCGTCACAACCTCGCTTCAAGGCCAGTCACGTCCGATCGTCTATGGCCAGACAAGGATTGCCGCGAACCTCATCGATTACGCCGGCTTCAATGCCACTGCCGTCAGCAACAATAGCGGCGGCAAAGGCGGCCTCGTTGGCTCGGGTGGCAAGGGTGGCAATAGCGGCCAATACGATTACCAGGCTTCGGTCATTGCCTCGTTCGGCGAAGCGATTTCGAATGTGGTGGCGATTTACAATTCGAGTGCTGTCGATTTTTTGCAGACGCCCTCTGCTGCAACACTTGCTGCGCTAGAGCAGATCGGTATTACGCCTACCTATGGCAACACCTATTCGATCGAACTGCATACAGGTAGTAATACCCAGCCAGTCTCGTCTTATTGGAACGGCGCATTCCACACTCGAGCACTTGCCTATCGCGGCCAAGCCTATGCGTGTTGATTTCCACTTAGAATTGAGCCGGTTTAGCGAATAATTTCCACTGAGAATTGAGCCATGTGACCCTTCCCCGGCGTGCTGCACCATGGGGAGCAATGGAGTGA
>CAIUPE010000029.1 GCA_903900975.1 uncultured Hyphomicrobiales bacterium
CGGCCGGGGCAAGGAGCGCCAAGTCAACGCCCGGTTCCTCGCGATGACCAATCACTATGTCTTCGAGCCGCAGTTCTGTAACCCGGCTTCGGGCTGGGAGAAGGGCCAGGTTGAGAAGAACGTGCAGGATTCCCGGCCGCATCTTTGGCTGCCGATGCCCAACTTTCCCGATCTGGCCGCGCTGAATCGGGATCGTCGCCCACCGCATGAACATGCCGTCCCCAAGGCGTACGGTTCAAGACATACCAAGCGGCAATCGCCGTTAAAACCAGCGCAATGCCGCCATAGGTAATCTCGGCACCAGCGCCAAGCTTGATGGTTTGACCAAAGAAATCAAGGAAGGGAGCCTTTTCCTCGATTTCGGAAGCGCGGATCGACTCTGAACCCGAATACCACAATTTCAAGGTCTTAAAGATGCCAAGCGTGCCGAGCTTGAGAATGGCGATGGCGGCGATGTGCGTGAATGGCTCGCGCGTGCTTCCCATGCGCCCCATGACCCAAGCTGGATTGCGGATGGTTTGATGAGCGAGGTCTGGCAACCTCTGTCTCCGCTTACGGGCAAAATTGATGCCTTTCTCTGGGCAAAGCCAACGGATGCTCTGAATGATCGCCGCGTTTCACAAGTGCTGGATGGCGCACTTAAACGGCTGAATTCGGGAAATAATTCGAAACTAACGAGCGAGATTTCAGAGCCGTCATCGTCCGGCCTGAAAAAAACGCTTTCGGCTTCCGCATTTCTCGCCTCGCAGGCTCATAGCCCCGGTCCAGTGGTCGCAAATCGCCGGAAAAATACCGAGGTGGTCTTTCCCTTAGCGCATTCGCCGGATGACCCGGGCCCGGATGGAAGCCTTGTCCGTTAGGCGATGGGTCGTGTGTAGAGTTGACCAAATTGTGGCAATGAATCGTCTAGGCCTGCCAGCCGGATCAGGTGCCATAAAATTGCGTGGTTGCTGGACGTAACGGGCTTACCGATTTTCTTTTCAAGTCCGGCGATGAAGCTTACCGCGCGAATGCTCGTGCAAGAAATGAAAACGCCATCGACCGCCGGATCGGATGCCGCTGTGCGCGCGGCATTGGCGACGGCCTCTTCGGAGATTTTGGCAACGATATTGTCATCGGGTTCCTCAAAAGAGACGAAAACCGGTATTTCAAGACCGCGCGCCTCAAGCCCCGCAGCAATCGCCTCATTGACCGTTTTTGAATAGGGCGTCACCACCGCGATGCGTTTGACCGAAAGAGCTTTGAACGCCTCAACACAAGCATTAACGGGATTGCTGACCGCCACGCCCGGATGAATTTGATGCACGAGTTCGGTGATCGGCTCATCGCCGATCAGCATGGCAGCCGAGGTGCAAGCAAAGCCGATGGACAAAAAGTCCCAAGGCACCGGAAGCAGCCTTGCCGCTTCAGGTATAAGCGGCTTCATCGCCATAAGCGTGTCGCGATTGATCTGAAAATCGTTGTAAATTCGCGATTGATAGAGTGCTGTACCCGGCAAATGGGCAAAAATTTGCCGTGCTTCATATTCAATCGTCTGGTCTGACCGGAGTACAATTAAGCCGATCCGCGCGCGGCTACCGAGGCCTGAATCCAATATAGGCGCAAGTGTTTCATACCGCATCGGCGTGTTCCCCTCTGGTTTGTTTCAACAAAGCATAAGCGGTTGCAAAGTGAAAGGGACGAGATGCGCAGGGCTCCCTTGTGTTTGTCGGGGAATATTGTGCAGTATACGCTTTGTGCGTTGGTAGAGCGGGCGGTTTCAAAAGGGGTTTTGAGATGAAGATTGCAGTTCTCGGCGCAGGCGTGATTGGCGTAACAACAGCCTATGAACTGGCAAAGGATGGTCATGAAGTTATTGTTGTTGATCGCTTAGCGGAAGCGGCCTCCGAGACGAGTTTCGCCAATGCGGGCTTGGTGGCGCCGGGACATGCTTACACTTGGGCCTCACCGCGGGCACCACGCATTTTGCTGCGGTCCTTGATGGATGACAGCGCGGCCTTGCGCTTTAAGCCGAGCCTTGATCCGCAGCTCTGGTGGTGGACGTGGCTTTTCCTGAAAAATTGCACGCCTGAAGCGGCTAAAATCAACACCAAGCGCAAAGTCCATCTCTGCATGTATTCGCAACAACAGCTTGATGGGCTCATTGCGGAAACGGGCATCAACCATCATCGCGTGGAAGGTGGCTTGCTCTATCTCTACCGTTCGCAGGAATCGTTTGATCGGGGGGCAAAAAACTCCTCTATTCTTTCCGATGAAGGCCTCGATATTCGCCCAGTTTCTGCCGATGAAGCGGCAATTCTTGATCCGGCATTGGATCCGGTGAAAAATAAGTTTAAGGGCGCGCTTTATTGCCCGTCGGATGAAAGCGGTGATGCGCGGGTCTTTACCCGTGAACTTGCGCGCATCTGCGCTGATAAATACGGCGTCGAGTTCCGCTACGAGTCTGAAATTATCGGTTTTGAAACGGCGGGCGGTAAGGTCACGTCTGCGCGCCTTTCGAACGGAACGGTCAATGCGGATGCCTTTGTCATGTGCCTTGGCGTGTTCAGCCCGCAGCTTTCCAAACAGTTGGGTACAAGGCTGCCGATTTATCCGATCAAGGGCTACTCGGTGACGTTGCCCATTGAAGGGGCAAACAATGCACCGCGGTTTGGCGGTGTCGATGAGGATAATTTAACCGCCTATGCGCGGTTCGGGGATCGCTTCAGGGTGACGGCGACGGCCGAATTCGCAGGATTTGATAAATCGCATCGCCCGTCCGATTACAGCCACATGCTGAAATCGATCAAAGAATTATTCCCCGATGCGGCCAATTACGAGAAGCCGGATTATTGGGCAGGGTTGCGGCCGATGACGCCGGAGGGCACGCCGATTTTCGGGCGGGACAAGTTTGATAATTTGTATTTCAACACCGGACACGGCCATATTGGGTGGACGATGTCGTGCGGTTCCGGGCGGATAACGGCCGACCTGATTGCAGGGCGAACGCCAGCGATTGATTTGACCGGAATGGAGCTCGGCCGGACTGCGACGCTTTAACGCTATTTGACGCTTCATGCGAACAGGATACAAGATTTGCCATGTCACTTGCTGAAGTAACACTTGCTGAAGTAACGCTGGACGATAAATACGCGCTTGAAGAAGGCCGCATCTTCGTCAATGGAACGCAGGCGGTTGTTCGCTTAGCGCTTGTTCAATCCCGCGTCGATAAAGCCAAGGGTTTGGCAACGCGCGGATATGTCACCGGCTATCGTGGCTCGCCGCTTGGCGGGCTGGATCAAGCCCTCGATGGCGCTAAAAAGCGGGTGGCTGAGGCGGGCATTGTTTTTCAACCCGGCGTCAACGAAGATCTCGCAGCTACGGCCATTTTGGGCACGCAGCAGATCAATGTCATTGAAAAAGCCAATTGTGACGGCGTATTTGCCATTTGGTATGGCAAAGGTCCGGGTGTTGATCGGTCTGGCGACGCATTCAAACATGGCAATCTGTCGGGAAGCGCGCCGCATGGCGGCGTGTTGCTTCTGCTGGGTGATGACCATACGTGCAAATCATCGACAACTTCGCATCAAAGCGAATTCGGGATGGTCGATGCGATGATCCCCGTTCTCAACCCCGCGGGCGTCAGCGAGATTATTCCCTTCGGACTGTTCGGCGTTGCGCTGTCGCGCTTTTCGGGCTGTTGGACGGCGATGAAGTTGGTGGCGGAGACGATGGATTCTTCCGCCTCGGTGACGATTGCGCCCGATGCCGGGCAGTTTGTGGTGCCAGATTTTGATGCGCCGCAGGGTGGCTTGCATATCCGTTGGCCGGACCCGCCGCAGGAGCAGGAACGGCGGCTGCACCTGCATAAGCTCCGGGCAGTACACGCTTTTGCGCGCGCGAACCGGATTGATCGCGTTGAAATATCGGGGCCGGGCCGCAAAATCGGGATCATTACCACCGGCAAATCCTATCTCGATGTGTACCAAGCGCTTGATATGCTGGGGGTCGATGAGGCGCGGGCGCGTGAAATCGGTCTCTCTCTTTATAAAGTCGGGCTGGTATGGCCGTTGGAGCCGGAAGGTATTCGAGCCTTTGCGGAGGGGCTCGATACCGTGCTCGTAGTGGAAGAAAAGCGTCCTTTGATCGAAGGGCAGATGAGGGAATTGCTTTACGATCTTCCTGCCGATCGGCGCCCCAAAATTTACGGTAAAAAAGGCCCCGATGGTTCGCTGTGGCTGCCATCGCATGATGATTTGACGCCCACACGCGTAGCCCACGCGATTGGTCAAACATTGATGGCAAGCGTCGCTGATGAGCGCCTGCAAGTGGCCTTGAACGACATCGAAGCACGCGAAAGCGCGCGGCAATTGGCTAAGCCTGCTTCGGTTGCCCGCTCGATGTATTTTTGTTCGGGCTGCCCGCACAGCACATCAACCAATGTTCCCGAAGGTAGCCGTGCCATGGGCGGCATCGGGTGCCATTGGATGTCGTTATGGATGGATCGCTCGACCTCGTTCTATACGCATATGGGGGCGGAAGGCGCGAACTGGATCGGGCAATCGCCTTTTGTTCCGACGCAACACGTATTCCAGAATATTGGCGATGGCACCTATTTTCATTCGGGGCTTTTGGCAATCCGCGCCAATGTCGCGGCTAAAACCAACATCACCTATAAAATTCTGTTCAATGACGCGGTCGCCATGACAGGTGGCCAGAAGCATGATGGCGCGCTGTCACCCGATCGTATCGCATGGCAGGTGTATGCGGAGGGTGTTGAGCGGATAGCGATTGTGAGCGAGGATCCGACGCGGCATTCGACTTCCCA
>CAIUPE010000030.1 GCA_903900975.1 uncultured Hyphomicrobiales bacterium
ATGGTCTTTTAGCCGAATATAGGGATGCATGAAGGAGCCGTAAAACAGCGGGTCGCCCTCACACAAAAGCGCGACATCGCGTCCTGCCGAGAGATGGCTCGCGAGCGTCGCAGAAGCCTCGTCATAGAAGGCGGCAAGCTGGCGGTTATAGTCGGGGTCGGTGTGCGGAATTTCCGTTGTTACCGGATAAACGAGCGGCAATTCGATCGCGTCCTTATGGATCAAGCCATCGGCAATGGTGCGGGCATGGCCTTTTTTGCCGCGCTTGGCGAACCAAGAGACGACGGGGGCCGATTGCAAAGCCTTCATGGATTTAAGCGTCACAAGCTCGGGGTCGCCCGGCCCGAGGCCAACGCCGTAAAGCCGTCCTTTTTGTTCTGAAACGCTCATTCCTTGTCACTCGCCAGCGCGTTGACGGCTCCAACCGTCATGGCGCTGCCGCCTTTTCTGCCTTTAACCACAATCCACGGCGCGCGATTATCATCCATCAGTGCGTCTTTTGACTCAGCCGCTCCCACAAAGCCAACGGGCATGCCCACAACACAAGCGGGCAGGGGCGAGCCTTCATCCAGCATTTCCAACAATCTGAAAAGGGCGGTGGGCGCATTGCCGATGGCAATGATGGAACCTTTCAGATGCGGCCGCCAGAGTTCCATCGCCGCCGCCGTGCGGGTGGTGCCGAGCTGCTTGGCGAGTTCGGGCACGCGTGGATCGTCGAGCGTGCAAATTACTTCATTTTTGGCAGGGAGGCGCGCACGGGTAATGCCATTGGCCACCATTTTGGCATCACACAGGATCGGCGCACCGGCCAGTAGCGCTTCGCGTCCGCGCTTGGCGGCATCGGTTGAGAATAGAATGTCTGCTGCCGCTTCAACAATCCCACAGGAATGGATAATGCGGACGGCTACCTTCTCTTCTTCCGGCGTAAAGCGGGCGAGATCGCTCTCAGCTCGGATCATCGCGAAGCTTTTGTCGTAAATTGCCGCGCCATCGCGGATATAGTCATAGCGCGAACTCAACGGCTCACTCCCTTAAACAGATCATTCAATGCCGCTTCCGCCGCTGCTTTGTCGAGCCCGAACAGATGCGGCGTATCGGATGCCTTGCCGTTGACGACAAGATCGTAAAGCCCATTTTTACCCACCAGAACGGCTGTCGTAGCGGCGGGGTTGGCGCAGCCCTTCTCGCAACCCGACACATGCAGTCGCATTCCGGACGGACCAGCCAGCGATGGTAGAGTCGCAAAGGCCAAAGCGTCCTCATGCGTCTTCACGCTGGCATTGCGGCAAGCGGGCATTCCGGGGCAGGCGCTGATGGCAAGGCGAGGGTCGGAGGCTTGGCTGATAAACTCCCGGCCCGCTTTCTCAATCAAGGCTTTGGCGGCTTTGGCATCGAGGCCCGGCACGAGAATGGCGCGCCAAGGGGTGAGCCGTAACTCGCCCGTTCCATCCTTTGCCGCGATGTCGGCTAGGGCATCGAGGCTATTGGCGCTCCAGCGGCCAAAAGGGGCGCCAATGCCAACAAAGCCTGTTTGATCAAGCGGATGAAATCCGAAGGGCTGTATCGACGCAGGTTTGATGGGAAGGTTGGTCAGGCGCGACAATCCTGCTTTCTGCAGAAGCGCTTCAGTTCCGATAAGTGAAATTAAATCTTTTATTCTTTTTAGTGGCTTATCCGATTTTGAAGATGTTTTAATAAAGGTCAATGCGAGTGCCGCTGCGCAATCAGCAACCTGATCGGGCGTGATCAGCGCCACCGTCTCAGTGTTCCCAAGGCGCACGGCAAAAAGGGTCTCATCGCCGCTCTTGATGGCTTCAAATCCGATATCGGTGGACTGTCCACACAGACCAAATAGGCCGCCATCATCGACCAAAAAGCCGAACTTGCCGGGGAGTGCATGAAGGGGAGCTTCAGAGACAAGACGCGCTTCCAACGCCTTCACAACGGGCCTGATATCCAGCAGCGCTGAAGGGTTGATGCCCGCCAAAGGCGACGCCATGACATTGCGCACGGACTCGGCTTCCGCGTCATGATCGATCAGCCCATGACGCGAGAGGTCGGCGATGAGGTGCGGCCATTGGCTGGCGCTCACACCACGGATTTGCAGATTGGCGCGTCCGGATAAATCGATCAATCCGTTGCCATGTTGCATGGCCGCTTTGGCGATGATGTGGGCTTTCGGCGCACTGATGATGCCGCCCGTGATGCGCAAGCGTACCAGCAGGCCATCGCCACTTTCCATCGGCCTTAACGCGCCGGGGCACCAGCCTTTGACGAGCGAGGGGGCGTTCATTCTGCCGCCTCCGACAGGAATTCATGCAAGGCGGCTTGGGTGGAATTGCGCCGCGATGTCCAGAATCCGCGTGTCTCAGCCTCGGTGAAGGAACGGGCAATCGCAGCGGCGGCCTCGGGATTAGCGTCTTTCAGAAAGGCGCGGACCTCTTCATTGCCAAGCGTTGCGTCAAACATCAGGTCGAAATGGCGGCTTTCAACCACATCGGTGAGGGCTGCATAGGCGTAAAGATTATGAACCGTCTCGGCAATTTCGGTGGCTCCCCGCCAGCCATGCCGCATTTGCCCCTTGATCCAGCGCGGATTTGTGGCCCGACCGTTCAACACACGCGCCAATTCCTCGCGCACGGTTCTGACCTTGGCAGGCGCGCCGCCCTTCGTTGTGTCGACATGGTAGAGCGCTGGAGTCGCGCCGAGCGATTTGGCTGCAGCGGCAAAGCCGCCTTCATGCTCGGCAAAGGCATCGGAATCGAGAATGTCTTGTTCGACCATGTCTTGAACATGCACAAAGGCTTCAGCGGAGGCGATTTGCTCGCGAAATGCGCCTTTGGCCTCCATTCCCTCGCCGGACGCCCGATAGGCATGGGAATTGGCGGCTAAATAGGCCTCACCCAATTCGGCTTGGCTTTGCCATTGACCGCCGATGATCTGCTCGCCAAGCCCCATGCCATAGGTGCCGGGTGCCGAGCCAAACACGCGCAACGGATCGCTCTGGGATACCCGCCTTTTGGCGGCCAACGGGTTTTCATCGTCGGTTTCATCCAAATGCGAAATCGCCTGAACCGCCTCGTCGAACAATGCGATTTGGGCCGGAAAGACATCCCTGAACAGGCCCGATATCCGCAAGGTCACATCAATACGCGGACGGCCAAAGCTGGCAGGCGGCAAAATCTCAAAACCCGTGACGCGGGAGGAGGAGGCTTCCCAAACAGGGCGCACGCCGAGCAGGGCCATCGCTTGAGCCACATCATCGCCACCCGTGCGCATAGAAGCTGAGCCCCAAAGGTCAATCACCACCGAGCGCGGCCAATCGCCATGGTCCTGCGCGTGGCGGGCAACCACCTCTTCCGCCGTGCGTCGGCCAATTTCCCAAGCGGTGCGAGTTGGCACGCTACGCGGATCTATGGTATACAGATTACGTCCGGTTGGCAGCACATCGGTGCGACCGCGCGAGGGGGCTCCGGCAGGTCCAGCGGCGACAAATCGGCCATCAAGGGCTGCGAGAAGTCCATCTCGTTCGGAATCGGGGCACTGCAATAGGCTAGACAGGGTTTTATCCACCTCAAGCCCTGTTCCAATTACTCCAAAGCCATCTGGAATTACCTCAAATTGATCTGCTCGGCCAAAAATATGAAGGCCGTCGGCAATGCGCATTTCCTTCAAATCGCAGAGCCAGGCGTCCAGGTCCGCCAAAAGCTCGGGGCCATTGAGGTCGTCCTTTAAACCGGCATCGGCTATCAATCCCGTCTCTTTAGCACGGGATAAAATCAATTCCGCCAATATCTTAGCACGCCTTGGATCAAGCGTTTGGGCGGTGGAATATTCATCCAACAACCCTTCAATTTCAACCGCCGCCCCATGCGATCCAGCCTCCGTCAAAGGCGGCGTCAAATGCCCAATCGTAACCGCCGAAAGCCGCCTTTTAGCCTGAGCCGCTTCCCCCGGATTGTTGACAATAAACGGATAAATGACTGGAATCGCACCGATTAAAACCTCCGGCGCGCAATTTTTTGCGAGAGCTACCGACTTTCCGGGCAACCATTCCAGCGTGCCATGGGTACCGCAATGGACCATGGCATCGGGCTGAAAGACATGGCGTAACCAAAGATAAAACGCGATATAGGCATGGGACGGCGGCTTAGTAGCGTCGTGGTATTCCGCTTTAATATCGAGGCCGCGGCCACGGGCGGGTTGAAGCGCTACGAGCACATGGTCAGCCTCTAAAGCGCTGAATTTGAAGGTGTTTTCATGAAGCGTAGGATCGTCCGCCGGTTGGCCCCACGCCGCTATTACATCGTCGCAAAACCCATCAGGCAGCAGCGCAAAGGCGCGTTCATACTCTGCAAGCGATAGCCCCGTTTGAGTCGATTTGTTGGTGAGGCCCGCCATAATAGTGGCACCGTCCGGCATTGGCGGCACCGTATATCCGGCTGATCGCAAATCCTCGGTGATGGCTATAACACTCGCAGGGGTATCTAGCCCCACGGCATAGCCAGCCCGTCCGCCTTTATGCGGGTAATCCGACAAAATACAGGCGATTTTACGGTCTTTAGGCGCTTTTCGGCGTAGATTTGTCCAAGATAACGCCAAATCAGCGACAAAATCGATTCGGTCCAGCGCGGGTTTATGAATAATTTGCGTAAATTCAGCCGCCTCACGACGCTCCGCCTCGGCTTTAAACGAGATGGCGCGGGTGATGATCCGTCCGTCCAGTTCCGGCAAGACAACATTCATCGCCAGATCGGTCGCAGATAGGCCGCGCGTGGAAGCTAACCATGGTTCCTCTCGCGTCGTCGCCAGCATGGCTTGCAGGACGGGTACGTCGGCTTGGTCGAGCACGGTGGTGCCATTTTCCAGTTTTGCGGAGAATGCCGTCGTGTTTAGGATAATATCGGGCTTTGAGACGTTAAGATGGGCCGTCATCGCCTTAATCGCGTCAGGGTCTTTCAGGCTGGAAACACAGGTGCAATCAACCGCAAAGCCGCGTTTTGCAAGCGCATCGGCGAGGGCTACCAAGGGCGCGGTGTCTTCGGCGATCATGATGGAGCGATAGGCTACGATCAATGCCCATGGTGCCTCGGGTGGTGCTACCCTTTGCGCGGCTTGATAGAGCGTTAAAGCCGCAATCGGCTCGGGCTTTGCTACAGGTCGGTTATGACCGAGCTTGGCGGATATCCAATCCAAACAACGGGTTAGGTTGTCGCGTCCGCCTTCATGAAAAAAGCGCCAAAGGGTTTTCAGCTCGTCAGGCGCAAGGGTGGACGCCTCATCAAGCCTCGGATCGGCCTGATAATCGCCCGGCACTAAAGCCAGATGAAACCCCATGCTGCGGGCAGCACGCGCCAGCTCGTCGACGCCATAGGGCCAGTAATCCTTGCCGCCCAACAACCGCACCAATACAAATTTGGCGTGTGGCAGCAGCTTTTCCACGATCAAATCAACCGAATAAGGGTGTTTGAGCTGCGCAAGCGTTGCTACTCGGAGATCGGGATAAGCTGCCCGTTGTGCTTCCCAAGCCGCTACCAAGCCCGCCAGATCGCTGTCTGTAAACGATAAAAACAGAATATCAGCCGGAGACAGGCCGAGATCGACGGCTTCTGCGGTCTCATCAAGCGAAACTGTCTCGGAGCGAAGGAGGTGCATGGCGGTTGAACGACTTGCCGTTAGAGAGGGCGGGCGAGGGCAGCTTCGAGCGCTGAACGATCAAGCCCCTTCTCGCCGATAAAGACGAGATGGCCGGAACGAGGAGCGCCATTTGGCCATACCGTATCGAAATGATGGCGAAAGCGCGTGCCGACGCCCTGCACCAAAAGCCGCATTGGCTTACCGGCTACATCCAGAAAACCCTTGATCCGGAGCACATCAAACTCAGCTGCAATGGCCTCTAGGCGGGCCAGAAAGGTTGGAATATCGGCAATCGTTGCTACTGGCAGCGCGAAACTGTCGAAATCATCATGGTCGTGACCTTCCTCGGCATCGTGATGCGAAGGGCGGTTGGCGAGATCGTCTTCGGCGGCTGCAGATAGGCCTAAGAGAATTTCGCTTGCGACTTTCCCCTCAAGCGTCTCGACAATCCGGACGGCGCGCGGAACGGCTGCGGTGATTTGGTCGGAGACGAGCTTCAGCTCTTCCTTGGTCATCAAATCAGCCTTGTTGAGGATCACGAGATCGGCACACAAAAGCTGGTCTTCATACACTTCTTCCAGCGGATTATCATGGTCAATCGAGGTGTCGTCAGCGCGCTGCGCGAGCAGGGCCTCGGGATCATCGGCAAAGCGTCCGGCGGCAACTGCAGCACCATCTACCACGGTGACCACGCCATCAACCGTCAATTTGGCGCGAATAGGCGGCCAATCAAAGGCTTTGACCAGCGGTTTTGGCAGCGCAAGGCCCGATGTTTCGACGATAATGTGCTCGGGACGGTTGGGGAGCGCGAGCAATTTCTCGATTGCTGGAATGAAATCATCCGCCACGGTGCAGCAGATGCAGCCATTGGCGAGCTCGACAATGTTTTCATCTGGGCAGCTTTCAATCCCGCAGGACCGCAAAATCTCGCCATCAACGCCAATATCGCCGAATTCGTTTACGATCAGGGCAAGGCGCCTGCCTTTAGCGTTTTCAAGTACATGGCGGATAAGCGTGGTCTTTCCGGCACCTAAAAAGCCCGTAATGATCGTGACAGGAACCTTTGCAAGGGTGGTGGTCATGGTGTGATCTCCGAAGCTTTGGGGGAGGAAACAGAAGGGGGAAGCCGCGCGATGACGCCTTTTTTCAAGGCATCGGGGCGTTGTTTCCACGGAATGAGGCCGTCATCAGTGGCGGCATAAAGGGCAGCACCCTCAAGAATGGTTTCAGGGGCACTGTCAGGCGCGAAATCGCCATAGACATAGGTCCATTTACCGGGAGCAGAAAAGGCAACGGTGCAGGGCCTTTTGCAGACGCTGAGACATTCGACGCCTTCAAGCCGCACCTTGGCACCACTTATGGCAATCACACCCTCAAGCGCGGTCATGAGACGCGCACCTGCGCGTTCCGGCGAGGTGTCCTCGGCGGCCTTACAATTGGTGCAAACATAAATCGTCGTAATCGTCATGCGCCCTCAATGGTGTTGCATCGCTTTGAGCGATAGCTGGGCGCGCGCAGCGGCTGAAAAGCCGCGTTTATGGCCGTGAATGGCCGAAAACCGTCCCGAGGCACCCCGCCCGGAAGCATGCGATGGTCAGAAAAGGCAGGTCTCCTGGCTCGCGGATCGTCGCTTCGCACCCCCTTCCCAGTTTGCCTTATAGCGAGGCCTACCAGTGGTTTATCGGTACGCGGCTAACCGCTTACAGTTGCGGGGGCAGCCATGGAATTACCGCGTGAGGCGGCTTCACCATGTTCCCATTTAACCCCTCTTGCGGAGGGGGCCATTTCATTCACCGACTCTGGGGTAAGGTGAGGCGTATGTCAATTTAAGACCGTATTGTTCTGGTGGTATTCGGCACCGAAACTTCGTATGAGCACCCATAATCCCGCCATAGAGGACCCATTATGGCCGAGCTCACGGAAGAAGAAGTGGCCCAACGCCACAAAGACAAAATGGCCAAGCGCAAGGCCGTGCAGGATGCCGAGGTGGCCTCAAAAACCATTACCGAGAAGGGGCTCCTCATCGTCAATACCGGTCCCGGCAAAGGCAAGTCGACTGCGGCATTTGGCCTTATCATGCGGGCTTTGGGCTATGAATGGCCCGTTGGGATTGTGCAATTTATCAAGGGTGCATGGGAGACTGGCGAGCGTAAAGCCTTGGAAAGGTTCCCGGATTTGGTGCGCTGGTACTCGATGGGTGAAGGCTTTACTTGGGAAACGCAGGATAAAGCGCGCGATATAGCGGCAGCGGAAGCCGCTTGGGTCAAGGTCAAGGAACTGATGGCAGACCCGACCATCCGGCTCTTGGTTCTGGATGAGCTCAATATTGCGCTGCGCTACGATTATTTACCGCTTTTGGACGTGGTAGAGACGTTGAAGGCCCGGAGGCCCGATTTGCACATTGTGGTGACGGGCCGGAACGCCAAGCCGGAAATGATTGAAGCTGCTGATCTTGTTACCGAGATGGGCTTGGTGAAGCATCATTTTGCGGCGGGCGTTAAGGCCCAGCAGGGAATTGAATTCTGATGGCTGGCAAGGCTTTGATGATCCAAGGCACGGGGTCCGATGTTGGCAAATCGCTGATTGTTGCGGGGCTTTGTCGGGTTGCGCGAAACCGGGGGCTTAGGGTTCTGCCGTTCAAGCCGCAAAACATGTCGAACAATGCGGCGGTAACGGCGGACGGCGGCGAGATCGGGCGGGCGCAAGCCTTGCAGGCGCGGGCTGCTGGCGTTGCGCCAACGGTGCATATGAACCCTGTTTTGCTGAAACCCCAAAGCGAAATCGGCTCGCAGATTATTGTGCAGGGCCGTGTCGTGGGAACGGCAAAAGCACGCGATTATCAGGCCTTGAAGCCGAAACTAATGGCGTCTGTTCTTGATAGTTTTCAACGCCTTAAGGCAGACGCTGACCTTGTTCTGATTGAAGGGGCGGGGAGTGCGGCGGAGATCAATTTACGCGCCAATGACATCGCTAATATGGGCTTTGCCCGCGCCGCCGACGTGCCGGTGGTTTTGCTGGGGGACATTGATCGCGGTGGCGTTATTGCCCAGATTGTTGGCACGAAAGCCGTTTTGGACCCTGCTGATGCGGCGATGGTGGCGGGTTTTCTGGTTAATCGCTTCCGGGGGGATCCCACTCTTTTTGAAGACGGGATGCGTCTGATTGCTGAGAAATCAGGCTGGAAAAGCTTTGGTTTGATTCCGCATTTCCGCGATGCTTTTCGGCTTCCGGCGGAAGATGCGGTGGCGCTGGATCGCCGGAAAGCGGCTCGCGATGCGCCAATTACAATCGCTGTTTTGCAATTGCCAAGAATCTCAAATTTCGACGATTTTGACCCGTTAGCGGCTGAATCTGGCGTTAAATTGCTCATGATTCGTCGGGGTGAGGCTATTCCAGGCGATGCGGATTTGGTCATTATTCCCGGCTCGAAAGCGACGATTGCCGACCTTGAGGCGCTGCGGACGGAAGGGTGGGATATCGACCTTAAAGCTCATCTTAGACGGGGTGGGCGGGTGCTGGGCGTGTGTGGTGGATACCAGATGCTTGGCAATCGGGTGGAGGATCCCTTCGGCATTGAAGGGGCCAAGGGCGGGATTGACGGTTTGGGGTTGCTGGATGTTGATACGGTGATGGCAAGCCATAAGACGCTTTTGGCCGTTTCTGGTACCGATATCGATGGAAATGCGCCCTTTTCCGGCTATGAAATGCATATTGGCGTTACCTTGGGGCCGGATGCCCTGCGCCCTCTTTTACGCTTCTCGGACGGCAAAATGGATGGCGCCCGCTCGGTTGATGACCGGGTACGTGGGGTCTATGTCCACGGGCTTTTTGCCGATGATCGCCAGCGGGCGCGTTGGCTCGACTGGATTGGCGCTAAGGGGTCGAATTTAGCCTATAATCAGGTAGTTGAAGACACACTTGAGGCACTTGCAGCCCATCTTGAGATGCATGTGGATGTGGATGGAATAATTGGATTGGCTCGATAGGCGGAGTTTTTTCGCTGATCGGGTGGAAATTTTTCAGCTCGATAAAAGCGGTTTTCAGGTAGCCGGACGCGGCGTTCGGGTAAATAAGACGTGGGTTGTGATAGTTTAAGCTAATTTGGCCGAACTGGCGTCACATTTCATCCGTCATCTACCATGTTGATTGAAAGAATTGAATCTTCAATCAACATGGTAGATGACGGGTTAGTGCGTCACACCCTAACCGCCAAACCCAAGACAACCACACCCTCAATCACCGCCGCCAATCGGTAAAGGTTCAGCGCGCGCCGAATATCTTCTGCCGTTGCCTCGCGTCGGCCGTCGCCCATATAGGCGTCGTTTACCATCTCGGTGCCGTAGAGTCGTGGTCCAGCTATTGAGAGGCCTAAGGCTCCTGCCATGGCGGCTTCGGGCCAACCGGCATTGGGGGAGCGGTGGTTTTTGGCATCGCGCGCAACGGCGCGGACGGCCCTCCAAGCCGAGCAACCGGGAATCAGAACCGATGCCAAAACCAGCCACAATGCCGCAAGGCGCGAGGCGGGCAGGTTGATCAGATCATCGAAGCGGGCGGCCGCCCATCCGAAGGCGTGGTATTTTTCCGATTTATGCCCGATCATGCTGTCGGCCGTGTTGGCCGCTTTGTAGACGGCACCACCCGTTAGACCGAACATCGCTATCCAAAACAGAGGGGCGACCACCCCGTCGGCGAAATTTTCCGCCAGACTTTCGATGGCCGCGCGGCTCACACCCGCATCATCGAGAACCGCGGTGTTGCGACCGACAATCATTCCGACGGCTGATCGTCCGGCCGTCACACCTCCGGTTTCGAGTGCCGTGGCAACGGCGGCGACATGCTCATAGAGGCTGCGTTGGGCAGGTAAGGTTGCCGCCAATAAAATCAGGATCACGACACCCAAATCGCTTTGGGTTAGCCACATGTCGGCGGCTATCGTCACCAGTGCCGTTGCGCCAAGCAACAGCATAAGGGCTACAATGCCATACATCCGTCGGACCAAGAAAGAATGGGTCGGACGGTTCAGATATCGATCAAGTAGCGTAATAAACGCTCCCATCCAGGTGACGGGGTGACCGATTGCGCGATAGATGGCTTGCGGATAACCGCAGAGCGCTTCAAACAGAAGGGCTGCCGCCGCGATAAAGAGAGAGCCTGTGACCATTTCTGCCCCTGCATCCGAAAGTCTGTTTATTCACGGCGGCAATCTTGCCGCCGCGCGCTTGGCTTTTCCAAATTCACCGGAGCCCTGGATTGATTTATCCACCGGCATTAATCCGATCGCCTATCCTGTGCCGGAGGTGTCTGCGGCATCTTGGGCGCGTTTGCCAGAGGAAAATGCGTTAGACCTCTTAGAGCGCACCGCTGCCTTGGCCTATGGCATCTCGCCGGATGTGCAGACGGTGGCTGCCCCCGGCACCCAAGTGCTGATCGAGCTTTTGCCGCGTCTGTTTCCGGCCAAACGGGTTGGCATTTTGGGCTTTACCTATGCTGAGCACGCGAAATGCTGGCGCGCAGCGGGTGCTGAGATCACGACCGTTGAGCATCTCGATGATTTGCAAGATTTTGATGTTGCGATTGTGGTGAACCCTAATAATCCCGATGGGCGGCTTGTTCCGGCATCCGATCTTCGCACGCTTGCTGAAACCATGGCGGATGCGGGACGGCGTTTAATTGTCGATGAGGCGTTTATTGATGTGATGTATCAGGGCACCAGCCTCGCGCCCTATCTGGCGGCGAAGGGGACCCTTCTTCTGCGCTCCTTTGGCAAAACCTATGGCCTTGCGGGCGTGCGCCTCGGCTTTGCCGTGGCAGGGCATGAGGATGCGGCGCTGATCCGGCAGGCTGTAGGGCTCTGGGCGATATCAGGCCCCGCGATTGCGATTGGCAGCAAGGCGCTGGATGATCAGGCATGGCTTGAAGCCACGCGGGAGCGGTTGATCTCGGATGCCGTGCGGCTCGATAGCGTGTTGCAGAAAAAGGGCTGGACGGTGGTGGGTGGCACACCGCTTTATCGCTTGGTGGCGTGTGACAATGCGGCTTCAGTATTTCAGCGGCTGGCCGAGGCTGGAATTCTGGTCCGCGCGTTCCGTGATCGTCCGCATTGGCTGCGGTTTGGCCTGCCGGGCATAGGCTCGGAATGGATGGCGTTTGCCGAGCGGATGCGTGATATTTAGGCGGTAGGCTTAGCCAAGAAAAACGAGTGGGGGAAACGATGGCGCGGAATTTTTTAAATGAATTGACTGGATCATTTGCCATGCCAGCGGCAGAAAACCCGACGGTGGCAATGGTGGAAGCGGCCTATCAGCACCACGGGCTCGACTGGCGCTATATCAATTGCGAGGTTCCGCCGGAAAGACTCGGCGATGCCGTTTTAGGCGCGCGCGCCATGGGCTGGGCGGGGTTTAACTGCTCGCTGCCGCATAAGGTGGAAGTCATCCAATATCTCGACGGCTTGGGCGCATCGGCTGAAGTGATTGGCGCGGTGAATTGCGCCGTGCGTCGCGATGGCCGCTATATTGGTGAGAACACCGACGGCAAAGGCTTTTTGCAATCGCTCATGGCGGTGATTAACCCCAAGGGCTTGCGCGCGGTGATGTTTGGCGCAGGCGGCGCGGCGCGGGCTTGTGCGGTGGAGATGGCGCTGGCGGGCCTATCGCACATTATCATCGTAAACCGTGATGCAAAACGCGGGCAGGTATTGGTGGATCTCATCAACGCTAAAACGCCCGCGAAAGCCGAATTGATGGTGTGGGACCATGATTTTGTGGTGCCCGCTGAGACCGCGATTGTGGTGAATGCCACCTCCATCGGGCTTTATCCGGATGTTGAGGCGCGGTTGAACCTGGATATGGCGTCGATCACGCCTTCGATGGTGGTGGCTGATATTATCCCGAACCCGCCACGTACCGTCTTGATCCGCGAGGCGGAAGCGCGTGGCTGCCGCGTGATTGACGGGCTTGGGATGCTGGTTAATCAGGGCGTGATCGGGATTAAATATTGGACTGGAATGGATGTGGATGCGGGCGTGATGCGGCGGACGGTGGAGGAGATTTTTAAAGGGTGAGGGATTTCTTTTAACGTTTCGCAATCCGTTCCGCGTGCAGGGCGCGAATGCCTTTCATGACTTCATCCATAGGAATTCCCCGCTCCGGATGCGCTTGCATCTCCAGCGCGGTGGGGACGACCTCTTCACGCAGCCTGCGTTCAATGGCGGCGTCGCGGGCTTGGAGCGCACGGAGGCCTTCGCGGATCACTTCGCTGCCCGAGGTGTAATCGCCGGACTCAACTTTGGCATCGATAAAATCGGCGTGTTCTTTGGGAAGGCTGAAGGTGCGTTTGGCAACGGTTGACATGGACGGCTCCTTTGAGGGCGGTATGAATAAGTCACACCAAAGTCAGGGCAAATTGTCGACTGGTGTCTTAAACCGCTACCGTCAGTTTCAAATCCAGCGCCGCTACGATTTTGCGGACTGTTTCATGGCGGGGATGGGCGCCGGGAGAGAGTGCTTTGTAGAGGCTCTCGCGGCCTAGGCCGGATTTCTTGGCGACTTCCGTCATGCCTTTCGCGCGGGCGACGGTTGAAAGGACTGCAATGAAAACTTCGGGATTTTCGTCTTCCAGACATGCTGCTAAAAATTCAGCCATGACCTCGGGTGTGTCGAGATAATCGACAGCGTCAAAGGGGGCAATGTCGGGTTCAATTGGCTTCGTCATAGCTCTCTCTTTCATATGATTTCTGCGAGCTTAATCGCCTTTTCAATATCCCGGCTCTGAGTAGATTCGCCGACACGTTCGACGCCTACAATCATGCCGGTCAGGCCAGTGACGCTGCTATCGCGGCGATTGACCGGAACAGGATGAGACGGTCGTCCCGCGACGGCGTGAAGCCGCGCCGCTGCCAGAAGGCTGCTGCTTCCTCGTCGACGGCATTGACCATGAGAGCGCGACCACCAACGAGACTTGCGACGGTGACGCAACGCTCAAGCGCGTGCTTGATCAGGCCTGTTCCGATACCGCGTCCGGCAAAGGCGATGTCTGTCGCAAGCTGGCCAAGCAGCAGGCATGGAACCGGATCGGGCGGCTGTCCGGTGCGGATCGCGCGCGGCAAAGCACTGGGGACGACCGCTGTCGGCGCAAGGCCATAATAGCCTATGACGCGCAAATCCTCATGCACGACCAAAACAGCCGTGAAGCCTTTCTCTTGATTGGACAGCGCACGGGTCTTGAGCCAATGGTCGAGCGTTGGTTTTCCGCAGTTGAACCGGGAAACTTCGTGCGCCGCCGTCAGCAGCTCGGGGGCTGATAGAACCAAGGCTTAGGCTTTCGTGTGGTAGCCTGGCTCCCAGGGGGCCGGACGCTTGACGAGGTCCACCATTTCAGGCACTGGGGCGGCAGGCCTCGACAGGATCGCAGAGAATTCGGCAAAGCCTTCCGCGCTCATGCGGATCAGCCTGTTCTCCATCAGCACATCCTCGGCGGCTCGAACGGCAGCTTCGCGTACGAAATCCGTGCGTGATCGGCTGCGTAGACCAGCCGCACGATCAATCAACGCGATATCCGCCTCCGGCAGGCGCATCGAGATAGGGTATTCCTTGCGTTCAGTGTTCACGGCCATGCGCTCATCCTCGTTCGTTGTATAGTACGTCGTAGTGCAAATTACAATACAGAGGTGGCTCGACTTGATGGCCAATAGCGTATTGGAAGGAGGCCTCTTGAAATAATGATCAACAATCCTCACCCCCGCTCGACGAACGTCTCCAGCACCATTTTCCGGCCGGCCTTCTCAAAATCGATGGTGAGCTTATTCCCATCCACAGAAGCCACCGCGCCATAGCCGAACTTAATGTGAAACACCCGTTCGCCTTCGTTGAAATTCGACGCAGCTCCTGTGGATTTCGCCACCAATTCGCCCTCGATCAGCATCGGGCCTTTGCGCTGCGTCGGTTGGGATTTCTGGGGTTGGGCTTGTGATTGCGCGCGTTGCCAGCCGGGTGTGGAGTAGGATGAGCCGCCAAAACCGCCTTGGTCGAAACGTGAGCGGCCATAGCCGCCATGGCCGCCAAAGCCTGCAGGCGCGTCGATCACTTCGACGTGTTCGGGCGGTAATTCATCGATAAAGCGCGAGGGGGTGGTGGCGTTCCACATGCCGTGGATGCGGCGGTTGCTGGCGAAATAGAGTTTTGCCCGACGCCGCGCGCGGGTGAGGCCGACATAGGCTAAGCGCCGCTCTTCTTCCAAGCCCGCGCGGCCGCTTTCATCGAGCGCGCGTTGGTTGGGGAATAGGCCTTCTTCCCACCCGGGGAGAAACACGGTGTCGAATTCCAAGCCCTTCGCGCCATGCAGCGTCATGATCGAGACCCGCTCCGCGGTGTCGTTGTCCGTCATTTCCATGACAAGCGAGACGTGCTCTAGGAAGGCGCCGAGATCGGGGAATTCGTCCATCGAGCGGACGAGTTCTTTCAAGTTTTCCAAGCGTCCGGCGCTATCCGCTGTGCGCTCCTTTTGCCACATATCAGTGTAGCCGGATTCTTCCAAGATTTGCTGGGCGAGTTCGCCTTGTTTCATCGTCTCGATGAGCGTCGACCAACGGCCAAAGCTTAAGGCTAATTCGCGCAACGCGCCGCGCGGTTTGGGTTTCAGCTCATCGGTTTCGATGAGGCGGCGCACCGCTTCCAGCATCGGGATTTGCGCTTTCCTCGCGTAGAGATGCACCTGCTCAATGGTGGCGTCGCCTAGGCCACGCTTTGGCACATTAACGATGCGCTCGAAAGCCAAATCATCGGTCGGGTTGGCGACGACGCGGAGATAGGCCAGCGCATCTCTAATTTCGGCGCGCTCGTAAAAGCGTGGGCCGCCGATGACGCGGTAGGGCAAGCCAAGCGTGACAAACCGTTCTTCGATCTCGCGCATTTGTGCCGAAATGCGCACCAGAATGGCCATATCGGCGAGCGAATGGCCTTTGTGTTGGAGCGCTTCGATTTCCTCGCCGATGAGGCGGGCTTCTTCCTCCGAATCCCATGCGCCGGTCAGCGTCGGCTTTTCACCTTCCTCATCATCGGTGAACAGCGTTTTGCCCAAGCGGCCTTGGTTATGGGCGATGAGTTTTCCGGCGGTGGCGAGGATGTGGCCGGTTGAGCGGTAATTTCGCTCCAGGCGCACCACAACGGCGCCCGGAAAATCTTTCTCGAAGCGCAAGATGTTGTCGACTTCGGCGCCGCGCCAGCCATAGATCGATTGGTCATCATCGCCCACACACGCGACATTGCGGCGGCCTTGGGCGAGGAGGCGCAGCCAGAGATATTGCGCGACGTTGGTATCCTGATACTCGTCGACCAACATATATTTGAAGCGCTCTTGATAGGCTTGCAGCACGTCGGGGTGCTCGCGGAAAAGGCGCAGGTTTTCGAGCAGGAGATCGCCGAAATCGGCGGCATTGAGCTGCTTTAGGCGCTCTTGATAAAGCGTGTAGAGCTTGCCGCCCTTGCCATTGGCAAAAGCGCCGGCTTCGCCTGCGGGGACTTTATCCGGCGTTAGGCCACGGTTTTTCCAGCCATCGATGAAGGAGGCGAGCGCGCGGGCGGGCCAGCGTTTCTCATCAATATCCTCGGCGCGGATGACTTGCCTCATCAGACGGATTTGGTCGTCGGTGTCCAAAATGGTGAAATCGGAGCGCAGGCCGACGAGCTCGGCGTGACGGCGTAAGATTTTGGTGCCGATGGCGTGGAAGGTGCCGAGCCAAGGCATGCCTTCGGCCACTTGGCCGAGGAGATGCCCGATGCGCTCCTTCATCTCACGCGAGGCTTTGTTGGTGAAGGTCACAGCCAGAATTTGCGATGGATAGGCGCTGCCGGTGGCAATGATATGCGCGATACGGGTGGTGAGCACGCGGGTTTTACCGGTGCCGGCGCCTGCGAGCACGAGGACGGGGCCGTCGATGACTTCCACCGCACGGCGCTGCTCGGCGTTCAAGCCGTCGAGATAGACCGCACTGGAACGCGCCGCCGATTGCGCACGCGCCGCCAACCCGCCTGCTTGCGGGGTGTAGGAAAGATCATCATCGAGATCGAACGGATCGGCCAAGCGGGCAGCCTTACTTCAGGAGAACATAACGCGAATCACCGGCGAGGATGCCGAAAGGCCGAGACAATGTCGACCGTGCTGGTTGGATAGATGGGGATGAGGAGCTTTGATAGCGATAGCAATCACAAAACGATCCTGTGAATCGTTTTGAGCGGCGAATGCCCGAAGCGCAAGCGGAGGACTGGCGAGGAGGGGGGTTGGGTAGGTTTAGCCTTTTATCCGTCCTTGCGAGCGATGAGCGAAGCAATGCAGCTAAACGTTGGAGGAAAGGTTGGGAAATGGCAGCTAGCCGCCAAACCATCAGCTGGGTTGCTTCGCGTTCGCTCGCAATGACGGAAATATTACGCCGCGCGCATCTGCATCGGGCGGTAGATTGCTTCCGACACATTGCTTAAAAACTGCTTTGCGGCTTGCTCGTGCGAATAGCCTAACGCAAATTGGCGGCTGATGGCGCGCGAAATATCGAGCGCGCCGAGGGCTGCAGCGCGCAAATCCTCATTGACCACGCCCGCGCCGGCACGGCCGATTTCTGGAATGAGACCCTCAACCGGAAAAGCTGCGACCGGCGTCCCCGATGCCAAGGCTTCGAGCATGACGAGGCCGAAGGTTTCGGTTTTGCTTGGGAACACGAACACATCCGCCGAAGCATATATCCGCGCCAGATCGGTGCCGAAGCGCGCGCCTAAGAAATGTGCGTCGGGATATTTAGCCTGCAGCATTTCCCGATCAGGTCCATCGCCGACGATGACTTTGGAGCCCGGAAGATCGAGCGATAAAAAGGCTTCGAGGTTTTTCTCAATCGCTACACGCGCAACGCAGAGAAAGATCGAGCCGGGGAGATTGAGGGTTTCGCGGGCGCTGGGGTTAAACAGTTCCGCATCCACCCCGCGGGACCAGATTAGGCAGCGGTTGAAGCCTTGTTCCGTTAATTCGGTGCGCAAAGCCGGAGTGGCGACCATGGTGGCCACTCCCGCATTGTGGAAATAGCGCAGCACGCCATAGCTCACGGCTTCCGGAATCGGATAGCGTGCCGAGACATATTGCGGGTAGCGGGTGTGGTAGCAGGTGGTAAAGGGACGCCGCGTCTTGATGGCCCAATGGCGCGCGAGCCAGCCGAGAGGGCCTTCGGTTGAAATGTGCAGCGCGTCAGGATTATGCGCCTCGATCGCATCGGCGACTGCTTGCGGGGAGGCCAGCGCCAATTGTATTTCGGGGTAGCCGGGGAGGGGTGCCGTTGGATAATCTTGCGGGGTTAGAAAATCGACGCTATGGCCGAGTTTGGTGGCGTCAAGCGAGAGCCGTTGCAACGTGCGCACAACGCCGTTGACCTGCGGAAGCCAAGCATCGGTGACGATCAAAACACGCATCGGAGGGGCTCAAAATAGCGATAGAAACAGGCAATTTATCTGCTTCCCTTCAAACCGGATTCGTATTGCGGTTTGATGACATCCGTCGCGCCAAATTGATTAATGAAGCCCCACTTTGCCAAGGCGATTGTTTTTGGGCACGGCGATCGTGCTGCCAATCCCTTCGGGGCGGGGCAAAGCAACGTGGGCGGAGTGCATGACGGCAATCGCATCGCGAATATCGGCAGGAAAATGCGTGACTTTGCGTTCGCCTTTGTCGATGTGCAGCGCCATCAATTCGGACGTCGCAGCAAGCCAACCCTCGGATGCATGGCGCATTTCGAGGTAGAGGTGCAGTCGTTTAGCGTCATAGTCGATGAGTTGAACCGTGATGCGGACCGGTGTTTCCAAATGCACTTCGCGCCGGTAACGCAAATGGGCTTCGCCGATAAAAATTGTACCCGGACCCTCGGTGTAATAGGCGTGGTTTAGGCCCAACAACTCGAAAGCTTCATCAATCGCGCGTTCGAACAGCACGTTATAATAGGCCATGTTGAGATGCCCGTTTTCGTCGATCCACTGGGGCTCGATCCGTAAAACGGAAGAGACAAACGGTGCAAAAAACAGCGGATTCAGCTTTGGCTTTGCGGTCATGCTGCGATTTTCAGAACTTCGACGAAGAAATCATCGGTTATGGCCAGCAGAAAGGCAAGGGGCGATGTGCCTATGATCCAAAAGTCGGCTTTGAAAGCGATTGGGTCGGGGCTTGGTTCATCCTTCATACGCCTTTATGAATTAAAATCATCGCGCGTTTGAAGCAGAGTCGTTATCATCGCTCATTCGGGAATTTAAGTAATGGAAATAGCGTGCGCGAATTTTTGACGGGTTTGGCGATCCTGATCATCGGCGTCTTGGTTACAGCGCTGATCGCGCCTTTTGTTGTGGATTTTAACGCTCAGCGGCCCCGAATTGAGGAAGCTTTGTCGCAGACGATGGGCCAACCCGTTGCGATTGCCGGTTCGATTGATATTCGCCTTTTGCCGTTTCCTGTCGTCGATCTCAGAAAGGTGACCATCGGTACACCACCGAATGGCAGTTCGGCTTTTGCTGAAAGGATTAGCCTCGATATTGCAACGATGCCTATGCTAAAGGGCGAAGTGCATGTGATGGAGGCTGTTCTTGATCAACCGGTCGTTACACTAGCCGTAAGCACCGACGGCATCGTTTCCGGACTATGGCCGAAGGATGGTGAGCCTACAGGCACTCTAATTTCCATTGAGAAATTCACGGTTCACGATGGCAAAATTGCCCTTCGTCCGCAAGGTTCGGACCGTCCAATCGCTTTATCGAAACTCCAACTCGAGGGTTCTGCTGTATCGCTGCAAGGGCCATGGCGTGTCGACGGTCAGGGCGAGTTTGATAACAAACCGGTAGGACTGCGGCTTTCGACCGGAACGGCAGATGAGACGGGTATGTTCCGGATCAAAGCCACCATGGATCATCCGGACGGCGGATTTAAGGCTGATGTAGACGGGCTTGCATCTCTCGTCACGCGCCTCACTTTTGACGGTAAACTCTCGATTGCCGGCGAGTTACCTTGGCCAGAACTTGGCACTTTGGGTAAGCAACCCTGGTCATTATCGACCCTCGCCAAGCTCGACGGCAATGCTTTGGACGTGACAGCCGCAGAAATTAATGCCGGCAGTGACGAGACCGGTTTCAAATTGAACGGCTCGGGCTCGGGACTATTAGGGGGCGGCCGTTCCCTCGAGGTATTGTTTGATGCCAAACAATTGGATCTCGATCGTCCCCTGCATATTGATGGCAAACCCAATCCGGCACTGCCGGCGGTTTTAACGGCGTGGCGCGGGGTGCTTTTGGCATCGGACGATGATCTGCGGCCGTCATTTCCCGTCAATCTTACTGTTACAGTCGACAGCGTTATTGCTGGTGGTGATACGATCCGAGGCTTACGGCTCGACACCAAGCTCGATTCCGATGGTGTGACGTTAAAACGCGGCGTTGCGCAATTGCCGGGCAATGCCAAACTTACGGCAGCAGGCGAAATTGGTCTGTCCGAAGGCGGCGCATTTTCCGGCCATGCGAGTTTTTCGTCAAAGGAATTTGGCCGCTTCGGTGCCTGGATCGATGGGGTTTTGTCCGGTCGTTCCATGCGATATGGGGAGGCCCACGATGTCAGCGCCGAAGCGGATTTGGCGTTGTCGTCAACCTTGGTGGGCGCCAGCAACCTTAAAATCAACCTCGATCAATCGTCGATTACCGGTTTGTTGCGGTATGAACTACCCGATGAAGGCCAACGTGGGCGGCTCGATGCCCAGCTCGCCTCCGACGGTTTCGACCTCGATCAGTTACCGGAAGCCTCGCTTCTTGCCGCCCGATTTGGCGCAATTGACGCATCCGTTGTGATCAATGCACGCAATGTCCGCGCAGCCCGCATGAAGGATGCCCATGCGGGTCGGTTACAGATGAAGGCTACGGCCTCGGAAGAGGGGCTGGTCATTGATACGTTGGAAATCAACGATATTGGCGGCGCAAATGTGAAGGCCAGTGGACGTTTGACCGCTGCAGGTGATCGTGTCGAAGCGTTGATTGATGCCCGCGATGTAGGCCCGATCGCCGTGTTGCTGCGCAAAATTGCGCCTGGCCCGGCCTCCACTCTATTGGCCGAGCGCGCCAAGTTACTCGGCCCGGCTAATTTTAAGGTCACGGCAGAGCGGCGCGCTGATAAAGCGCGAACCATTGCTTTGGCTGTTGAAGGCAACGCGGCAACAACGAGTTTATCCGGTCAGGGCAATCTGACATCCGTTGATGCAGACATTAGCTTGGATGCGACTTTCAAAACGAGCTCGCCGGACGCAAGCCTATTGCTCCGCCAGATTGGGTTTTCCGTATTGCCACTTCCGCTTGACGGCGGAGGCTCGATCACAACCCAGCTGAAAGGCAGTTTGAACAAGGGGTTTGTCTTTGCGTTGAAAGGCGAAGTAGCGGGAACCATCATCAAGGCTGACCTTGGGCTGGATCCGGCGGCATCGACGGCCTCTGGCCCTGTCGCGTTTTCGTCACCTGATGTCGAGCCTTTGTTGCAAGCCTTGGCGTTGCCGGTTTTGGATCCGTCCGCCAAAATTCCTGTTAACGTATCGGGCAAGCTCGATTGGTCGACAGCAAAGCTCGCTCTGTCGGCGTTGGCTATGACGTCGGGCACGCATCAGCTTTCTGGCCATCTAGCGTATGAACCGCAAGCAGGAACCCTTAATGGCGAACTGGCAACGGAGGCGGTTTCATTACCTGAGTTGGCTTCATTTGTACTCGGTCCACTCTCGGGTTCTGGTCCAAACGGCCTATGGCCGTCGTCGCGTTTTTCAACACCCGGCCCGCCGCCTGTCGATGTGGATATACGCGTGACGGCGAAGCAATTCGATACGGGATTCGGCGCGGACGTGACCTCGGCGAAAATGGAATTGGCTTGGATGCCGGATAGCCTTGAAATCCGCAATTTCGAGGGTGATGCCTTGAAGGGACATTTGGCTGGAACCCTCGCCGTTCGGCGTAATAGCGGTCTTGGCAGTTATCTTGGTAAATTTACCTGGAACGGGTTGTCTATTGCGGACCTTTTGCCAAAATCAGGGATGAGCGGCACGGCTGATGTAACCTTTGATGGGGGCGGTTCAGGCGAAAGTCTCGCGACCTTCGCAGCCTCCTTGTCAGGTGGCGGAACGCTTCATACGCGTGATCTTGTTGTCCCGGGCTTTGATGTATCGGCGCTCGGTGCTGCAACAAAAGCTCTTGATAATGAACGCGATCCGCCCGATTCACATCGGGTCAATGATATGATTGCCAATGGACTACTGGCTAAGCCGCTTGTGTTGGCCGACGTTCAAGCGCCCCTAACCGGTTCGAACGGGGTGGTTCGGATCGGGCCGGTCGAAGCCCATTCCGGTGGGGCACAAATTCAATCGGGACTGACGTTTGATGTGCGCAGTTTAAAACTTGATGGTCGCGCCAGCCTTGTTTCCGATGACGCACCGAAAGATTGGGTTGGGCCTCAACCGCAGGCCAACGTTGCTTTCAAGGGCGTTATCGGTGGCGCTACCAGCCGCGAAGTGGATGCGTCGACCTTAGCCAATATCCTCACAACACGTCTCGTATCGCGCGAACTCGCCCACCTTGAAGCTCAGGAGACCGACCTGCGTGAGCGGGCATCCTTGGCCCGACATTTGAAACAGGATCGCGAACGGGCCGAAGAGGCGCGCCTGGCCGAGGAGGCACGCAAGGCCGAAGAGGCTCGCTTGGCCGATGAAGCACGCAAGCATGCCGAGGCGGATGCTGCCGCGAAAAAAGTGTTGGATGCGTCAGAAAATCAAAAAATAATTGACGATCTCAACGCACAGAAACTAAGCGTGGAGGGGGATCAGAAAAGCAAAGAGAAAGAGGTTCTCGATGCGGTCGATCAGCTGCTCAAAGGAAACGCTACCGTTCAACTGCCGCCGCCTTAAAGGTCCAAGCGGGATTCATACGCGCTTAATATGGCCAGCCGAATCGCCGAGGAGAGATTGCGTGAGCCTCGGCCGGCATCGATGACCCCGATTTCAGCATTTACGCTGCGTTTATTTGCTTGCGCCAGTCGTTTGAGTGCCAACCAGAATTCAGGTTCCAACGACACACTGGTGCGATGCCCTGCGACCAGCACCGAATGTTTGACCAGACCTATTTGATTGGCCAAATCCGATGTCATTCCGGCTCCTGCTCCGGGGGCGGTGGTAGCAATGCCCCGTCGACAATTCGCGCGATCTGATCTTTTCGAGCTTTTTCGGCCAACTTTTCGGCTTTGGTGCGACCGAAGGAAATCCGGTGCTCCATTGCCAATTTATCAGCCTTTTTCCGCTCAAGGGCTTTTTTGGCGCGGCGAAATTGAATGATTTCAGCCATCGGCGCGCTATCAGGGCTTTTTTCGAAAGGCGCTGAGGCTAACGATTTCGGCCCCGCCTTCGCTGTCTTTGCGAGGGGTTTCGGACGCATCAAGGATCCGCTCCAGAAGGTGGGGATCTTCCATATCAGCCGACATGTCGTCTGGCGTGTCGTTATCAGCCGACTCGACACCCGCGAGCTCAAATTTAAGGCCGAAATCGACAGATGGATCCCAAAAACCGGACATTGTATCGAACGGAACAACCAGTTTTTCCGGAATTCCGCCAAACGACAGGCCTACTTCTAGCCCGCTATCGGTGACGGTTAAATCCCAAAACTGGTGCTGTAACACGATGGTCATCTCTTCCGGATGCCGCTCGAGCAGGCGGTTGGAAATCTGCACGCCCGGCGCCCGGGTGCGGAACGAGATGAAGAAATGATGTTCGCCCGGCAGGCCATGCTGGGAGGCTTCCACCAGCACGCGGCGGACAACGCCGCGCAAGGCTTCCTGGACCAGAAGGTCGTAACGGATGATATCTTCTGGCATCGAACGCTATCCTACCAACAAAAAATAAAGTGGAGGCTTCTGTTGCCAGGCGCCTCCGGGCCCCGCCTTACGCTGCTAGGCGCAAGGGCTTTGATTTCGGTACCAGCGCCGCATTACGCAGCGAGAGCCACCGGAGCATAGTTGTCATTGGCAACTATAAATAAGCCCGATAACGGCGGAACCATACCGGAAGAAAGATCACCCTTTACACCCTCGTCGATCCTATTTCGCCCCCGCCGAAGCGCATGGCAAAACCGTGCCATGCGTTTGGGTGGAGGCGCCGGGTACCGCCCCCGGGTCCGAAAAGCTTATTTCGATGCTCGTTTATCTTCATAGCCGCCTTGCGACGGCACACTGAATATAGGGTGTTGTGAGGCTAAACGGAAGGGCATAATCGACTGGGGACAAACCTATCCCCGATAAGCCATTTAGAGTGCCGCTTTTGGGGCGTAAGCGGTAGAGTACGAGCTTACTAAGGATTCGGTGTATGAAAGCCTATCACGACCTGCTGCAAAGAGTGTTGACCGAGGGCGTCGTTAAGACCGACCGGACGGGGACGGGCACGCGATCGGTCTTCGGCCATCAGATGCGGTTTGATCTCGCCAAGGGGTTTCCGCTGGTAACGACCAAAAAACTGCATTTGCGCTCGATTATCCACGAGCTGCTATGGTTTATCGCGGGCGAAACAAATATCGATTATTTGCGCAAAAACGCCGTCACCATTTGGGACGAGTGGGCCGATGAGGGCGGTGAGCTTGGCCCTGTTTACGGCAAGCAATGGCGCTCATGGGCAACGCCCGATGGTGGGACGGTCGATCAAATCCAATGGGTGATCAACGAGATTAAGCGTAATCCCGATTCACGTCGCCTTGTGGTATCGGCTTGGAATCCGGCCGATTTGGAAAAAATGGCGCTGCCGCCGTGCCATTGCCTCTTTCAATTTTACGTCGCGGACGGGCGGCTTTCCTGCCAGCTCTATCAACGCTCGGCGGATATCTTTTTGGGCGTGCCGTTCAATATCGCGAGTTACGCGCTGCTGACCCATATGATGGCGCAGGTAACAGGCCTAAAGACGGGTGATTTTGTGCATACGTTCGGTGATGCGCATATCTATTCGAACCATTTAGAGCAGACGGAATTGCTGCTCTCACGCGCAACGCGGCCTTTGCCGGTGTTGAAGCTTAATCCTGAGGTCAAGTCGCTGTTTGATTTTACCTTCGAAGATATTGTGATCGAGGGCTATGATCCGCATCCGGCTATTAAAGCGGCGGTGGCGGTATGATATCGATCCGCACGGCCCGGTCGGAGGATGGCGCGCTCGTCTATGCGCTGGTGCGCGAATTGGCGGAATATGAGAAATTGCTTCACGCGGTTGATGCCACCGAAGCCATGATCTGCGAGGCGCTGTTTGGCGACCAACCGCGCGCGTTCTGCGATATTGTGTCGTGGAAAGGCGAGGATGCGGGCCTTGCGTTATGGTTTTACAATTTCTCGACCTTTCGTGGGCGACACGGCATTTTTCTCGAAGATTTGTTCGTTCGTCCTGCCTTTCGTGGCAAGGGATTGGGGAAAGCGCTGTTGGTGCACTTGGCCAAGCGTTGCGTGAGCGAGGGCCTCGCACGCTTCGAATGGTCAGTGCTGAATTGGAACGAGCCGTCGATTGCCTTTTATAAAGCCATGGGCGCGCAAATGCTGGATGCATGGACAGGCTGCCGCGTGTCGGATGAGGCGCTGGTTCGGTTGGCGGGATCGCAATGACACTTCCTCTCTCTCTCGTCGTTGCCATGGCGGAAAATCGTGTCATTGGGCGGGATAATGGCCTGATTTGGCGCATTAAATCCGATCTCAAATATTTTAAGGCGAATACGATTGGTCGGCCTGTGATTATGGGCCGGAAGACATTTTTATCGATTGGACGGCCTTTGCCCGGACGTGAAAACATTGTTTTAACGCGGGATGCCCATTTTTCAGCCGATGGGGTGCATGCCGTTCGCTCATTGGATGAGGCGATTGAGCTTGCCAATCGATTGGCTCCCGGCCTTGGCGCTTCCGAGATTGCGGTCGCAGGCGGGGCAGATGTTTATGCGCAGCTTTTGCCGAAAGCGAGCAAGATTGTGCTGACCTTGGTGCATGCGACGCCTGACGGCGATGCGTTTTTCCCTTCCTTCGAGCATATGAAGTTTCGCGAAACGTTTCGTGAAGCTCATGAAGCGGGACCCGATGATCAATATTCCTTCACCTATGTGACCTATGAACGAAACTGAAGCCTCAGTGTAGAAGCAAGGCTAGACGTTGACGAAACGGGCTTGAAACCCCATGTGATGCAGGCGGTGCCGCTTTTTTTGGTGCGGGCCAGGATGTAAAAGGACAAGCGCGATGACCTGGAGCAATCAAGGTGGCGGTGGGCCGTGGGGTCCGAAGAAGCCAAATCCCTGGGGACAGGGGCCGCAAGGCGGCGGCAATGGCAACGGGCAAACCCCTGATTTCGAAGATATGATCCGTCGTGGTCAGGATTGGCTCAATTCCTTGATGCCGGGTGGTTCGATGAATGGGCGGGGTGCCGTTTTGATCGCTTTGGCCGCTTTGGTCCTGTGGTTGGCGAGTGGCCTTTACACGGTGAAGCCGGATGAAGTGGGGCTCAATCTGCTCTTCGGCCGGTATGTTGGCTCCACCCAGCCGGGCCTGAACTACAACCTACCTTATCCGGTTGGCTCGGTGATCCGTCCCAGCGTGACGACGGTGAACACGACCGAAATCGGTTTCCGCTCTGGCGAAGGTCGGGCGCGTAATGCGCAGCGCGATCTGGCTGAAGAGAGCCTGATGCTGACGGGCGACGAAAACATCGTCGATATTAATTTCGCGGTGCAATGGCAGGTGAACCCAGCCAAGGCTGCTGATTTCGTGTTCAATATTCAAGAGCCCGAGACCTCGATTAAAGCGGTGGCCGAAAGCGCGATGCGCGAGATTATCGGCAAGCGCAATATTCAGGCGATTTTGACCACCGAGCGGGGCGCCGTTGAAGCGGATGTCCGGCAATTAATGCAGGATACGCTGAACGCCTATGGCGCAGGCGTCGAGGTTCGTCTTGTGCAATTGCAGAAGGTCGATCCGCCAGCACAGGTGATCGACGCATTCCGTGACGTGCAAGCTGCCCGCCAAGATCAGGACCGTGCGCGCAACGAGGCTGAAACCTACGCGTCTAAAGTTGTGCCAGAAGCGCGGGGCGAGGCTGCACGTATTCAGCAAGAGGCGGAAGCCTATCGCGAACGTGTTGTGGCGGAAGCCACCGGTCAGGCGAGCCGTTTCAGCCAGATATATGCCGAGTATAAGAAGGCACCGGCCATTATTCGCGAGCGCATGTATCTTGAGACGATGGAGCGCATATTGGCGGGGTCCGAAAAGACAGTGATCGACCAGAACGGCGCGTCGCAACAGGGTGTTGTACCCTATTTGCCTCTTGGTGATTTTCAGAAGAAGAACGGTGCGGGAGTAACAAAATGAACGCGACCAACCGATTTGCTATGGGGATTTTGGTCCTCATTGTTGCCGTCTTCGTCCTCTCCTCAACCTTTGTCGTGCAACAAACCCAACAGGCGCTTGTTTTCCGTCTCGGCAGTGTGGCGCGCGCGCCCATTACCGAGCCCGGGCTTTATATCAAGGTGCCGTTTATTGATAACGTGATCACGATTGATAAGCGTATTCTTGATCTCGATCTGCCTCAGCAGGAAGTAATCGCATCGGATCAGAAGCGGCTCGTGGTCGATGCTTTTACGCGCTATCGCATCACCGATCCTCTGCGCTTTTATCAGAGCGTCAACAGTATTGCGGGAGCCAATATTCGGCTCACGTCGATTGTGAACTCGTCGGTGCGGACCATTTTGGCTGATGCCACGCTGTCGACGGTGGTGCGGGCTGATCGCGCGGGATTGATGCATAAAATTCGCGATGATGTGAACCAGCAGGCGCAAGGTTTGGGGCTCCAGATCGTAGATGTGCGGTTGCGGCGCGCTGATCTGCCCGAGCAGAACAGTCAAGCCGTATTCCAACGGATGCAGACGGAGCGTCAGCGCGAGGCCGCCGATATCCGCGCGCAAGGCTCGCAATTCTCGCAGACGATTAAGGCCAAGGCCGATCGCGATGTGGTGGTATTAAGGGCAGATGCAACGAATACGTCAGAGACCGTTCGCGGCGAGGGCGATGCGCAAAAAAACCGGATTTTAGCAGAGGCCTATGGTCAAGATCCTGAATTTTTTGCGTTTTATCGGTCCTTGCTTGCCTATGAAACGGCGTTCAGGCCAGGTGAGACACGGTTGGTCTTGAGCCCCGAGTCCGAGTTTCTGCGCTATTTCAAAGATCCGTTTTCTGTCAAAAATGGTGAACAGATCAACGAATAAGGCCGGGTTAGTTTGCGCAGGAGGCACAACGATGCACGCTTTTCGAATGACATCAGCCGCGGTGTTGACCGCCTCTTGCCTTATCGCGTTCGCATTGGCCGTCGGTGTACCGCAAACGGCTTCAGCACGCGGGCCTGAATCGCTATCGGGGCTGGCTGAACAAGTGATGGATGCGGTGGTCAATATCTCCGCTTCCACGAACGTGCCGGCCGAGCAGCAACGCGCGGTTCCAATGCCACAATTGCCGCCGGGAACACCGTTTCAAGAGTTTTTCGATGAATTCATGAACCCGAAGAACGGTAGTGGCGGTCCATTACCTGCGCGCAAATCCAGTTCCTTAGGATCGGGCTTTGTGATTGATCCTTCGGGCATTGTTGTCACCAACAACCATGTCATTGGCGATGCCGATGAAATTATGGTGATTTTCAATGACGGACGGAAGCTGAAAGCCGAAATCATCGGCAAAGACCCCAAAGTCGATTTAGCGGTGCTGCGGGTAACCCCGGATAAGCCACTGGTGGCGGTTAAATTCGGCGATTCCGATATCGAGAAAATTGGCGATTGGGTGATGGCCATCGGCAATCCCTTCGGCTTAGGCGGATCCGTCTCTGCCGGGATTATTTCTGCCAAAAACCGCGATATTTCAGACCAGTCTTACGGTCAGTATTTGCAGACGGATGCCGCCATTAACAAGGGCAATTCGGGTGGGCCTTTGTTCAACATGGACGGCGAAGTCATTGGCATCAACACGGCGATTTTATCGCCGACAGGTGGTTCAATCGGCATTGGCTTTGCCATTCCGTCAGCGCTGGCGGCACCTGTTGTGGATCAATTGCGTCAATTCGGCGAAACGCGGCGCGGCTGGTTGGGCGTTCGAATCCAGTCGGTTGATGAGAATATTGCTGAAACCTTGGGGCTTGGCACGCCTCATGGCGCGTTGGTTGCTGGCGTCGACGAGAAGGGGCCATCCAAAGTGGCCGGTCTGGAACCGGGCGATGTGATCGTAACCTTTGATGGCAAAGCTGTGAAAGAATCGCGCGATTTGCCCCGTTTGGTCGGCCAAACAGCCGTTGGCAAGACCGTTGATGTGGGCATTGTTCGTAAAGGCAACGAGCAAAATGTAAGGGTAACGCTTGGGCGTCTGGATGAAACCGACACAAAACCTGCCAAAACAAGTGAGCCGGCCCAACCCGAACAACCCGTGACCAAAAAGACGATGGGCATCGAATTGTCGGCGCTTACCGCTGATCTCAAAAAGCGTTACTCGGTCAAAGACAGCGTCAAGGGCGTGCTGGTGGTTAAGGTTGATCCGAATTCACCTGCCGCAGATAAGCATATTGCGCCGGGCGATGTGATTGCCGAGGTGCAGCAAGAAGCGGTGGATACGCCAGACGCCGTGTTGAAGCGGATTGATGCGGTCAAGAAAGATGGCAAAAAATCGGTCTTGATGCTGGTCGCCAATCCGCAAGGTGAAATGCGGTTTGTGGCGCTGGGGATAGAATAAGTTAGAAGCGTAATAAACACTCATCCTTTGCTTCCTTCTCTCATTTTGGGGAAGGTGGCGCGGGACGTGTCGTGTGAGGGGCCGATGCTTTTTATTCGAGCTCGGCGCGGTTAAGTTTGTAAGGCTATCATCAGAATCTCATCCGTCATGCTTCGCATGACACCTTCTCCTTCAAGGAGAAGGATAGTTAAGTTTGGCCTTTACTCGATCCAGCTCGAACGCGAATAGCCTTGCGCATAAAGCAGGGCTGTTAGGTCGGCATGTTCGATCCGCGCGTCAGCAGCTGCGGCTACCGCGGCTTTGGCTCGGTATGCGACGCCAAAGCCTGCTTCCTTGATCATATCGAGATCGTTGGCCCCATCTCCGATGGCCAGTGTTTCATCAGGGTGAAGCGCGAATTGTTCCCGCAATTCAATGAGGGTCGCGCGCTTGGCCTGCTTGCCGAGGATTGGTTCGGCGACTTCGCCCGTGAGTTTACCTTTGTCGATCATCAACGTATTGGCACGGTGCTCATCGAAGCCGATCATCGCGCTAATTCGATGGGTGAACAGCGTAAAGCCGCCCGAGACGAGGGCGGTATAAACGCCATGACCGCGCAGAGTCGAAATTAACGTACGAGCGCCGGGGCTTAGCGTAATCCGCTCAGCAATGATTTTGGGAATCACCAACGCGTCAAGGCCCGCAAGTAAACGGACTCGTTCGCGCAAGGCTTGCTCAAACTCCAATTCGCCGCGCATGGCGCGTTCAGTGATCTTGGCGACCTTTTGTTTGACGCGCAGTTCGGCCGCCAATTCATCGATACATTCCTGCCCGATCATGGTGGAATCCATATCGGCGATGAACAGGCTTTTTTTGCGGGTGGCGAGCGGTTGCACGATGACGTCAATGGGCTCGCTTGCGAGCGCTTGGCGGATTTTTTCAACCGTTTCCTTCGTTTCCTTTTGCGAGCGGGCGGAGAAAACGACATCAATCGCAATCTGGCGATCAAGCCGGATCACCTTGGCATTGCTTGGCAAGGCTTGCGCAAGATGCGAAAGCAGCGCATCCGACAAAGCGGGCTTTGATGGGTTGGAAACCAGGGTGGCAACATAATCGGTCATGGGCGTATGGATAACATGAAGATTCAATCCGGTCGACGCGCTATTCTGATCGCGGGGCCAACGGCCAGCGGAAAATCGGCGCTCGCGATGCGGCTGGCCGCTGCGCTTAATGGCGTGATTGTGAATGCCGATTCCATGCAGGTCTATCGCGATCTTCGCATTCTCACGGCGCGGCCCTCGGTTGAGGAGGAACGCGACTTTCCGCATCGGTTGTTTGGCCATGTTGATGCAGCCGAGAATTATTCCGTGGCGCGCTGGTTGGCGGACGCGGGGCGGGAAATCGTAGCCATTGAGGCGGAGGGGCGTTTGCCCATTCTGGTGGGCGGTACCGGGCTTTATTTTCGCGCTTTGACGGAAGGGCTCTCCGATATTCCGCCTGTGCCGGATGATGTGCGGGCCGAGCTGCGCGCATGGGCGGAGGGGCGAGACCCGCAAGAAATTAATGCTCGGCTCGCCGAGGTGGACCCCGAAACCGCAGCCCGGCTTCGCCCAACGGACCCGCAGCGCAATCTGCGCGCTTTGGAAGTTTATACCGCTACCGGCAAGCCGCTCTCAGTTTTTCATGCGAGCCGAAGCGGAGCGGTGCTCGATATCGCGTCCTGTGTTGCGGTGTTTTTAGAGCCCGACCGCGAAGTGCTGCGCCAGCGGATTGATGCGCGGTTTGATGCGATGATGGCGATGGGCGCAACTGAGGAGGTAGAAGCCTTGATGCTGCGCGGGCTCGACCCAGCGCTACCCGCCATGCGCGCGCATGGTGTGCCGGGGCTGATCAGGGCGTTCCGGAATGAGATTTCGATGGAAGAGGCCATTGCCATCGGCAAGGCCGATACGCGGCGTTATGCCAAGCGGCAGCATACGTGGTTTAGGCATCAGGCCCCCGAGTTTGAATGGGTGGGGGTGGAAGTGGCAGAGGCGAGGGTGCTGTCACTTGTGACAGGGTGAAATTCGCGGTCGCTTGCGCCACTATCGCAGCAAGTTTCCTTGACAGCGCGAATTAATGTTACTACATAAATGATAATCGAATGTGATCCCGTCAAACGCTTGTGGACGATTGAGGAGCGCGGCCTTGATATGGCTAATGCGGGCCAAGTGTTTGAAGGGCCTCATATCACCGCTGAAGATGCTAGGTTTAGCTATGGTGAACCGCGCCATATCACCGTTGGATATCTGGATGGCCGAATGGTTGTTCTTGTTTGGACACGACGTGACAGTCGAATTCGGATGATGCTTGAGGAAAACCAATGAACGAGAGCTCAAAAAATTTACACCGCGATTGGGTAGATCCTGATGATGCGCCTGATCTGTCGACGCCGGAATGGCAGGCCGTTTTTGATAAGGTTCCGGTTCGGCGGGGACGTCCGCCTTTGGATGAGCCGAAGGTTTCGACCACCATCCGGCTGGATGCGGATGTTTTGGCGGCTTATCGCGCGGAGGGGCCGGGGTGGCAGACGCGGATTAATGAGGTACTGCGTAAAGCGCTGCAGGGTTGAAGGCCCTTTGAGGTGTGTGCCTGCGGGCGCATGTGTTTGATGGCGGATGCGGGCCGGGAGGCCCGCGGTCCGAGTTTTAGGTGCTCATGGACCGCGCGGCTCCTGCCGCGCCTCTTACCTTTGCTATGCGGGCCGGGAGGCCCGCGGTCCGGTTAAAACCGCCTAAAAAACAAATCGTAAAACGTGATCGCGATTTCGACCGCGATCAGCGCTACCACCGTAATCTCTAGCCGCAGGCTGCGTTGGGCGTCGATGAGATCGGTCAGTGCGCTGGCGGTGTCTTGCACCGTGCTGAGTTTGTGGGCGAGCGTTCCGGCGCGTTCTTTGAGCTCATATTCGTCTTCCAGACGTGCATAGAGGCGCTCGAGATCGGAGCGGTCCCACAATACGTCGGGCTTGTCCTCTACCGCGACGCGGGCGGCCATGCGGTGGGCTACGACGAGGGACTCGCCGATCAGCTTCAAAATACTGGTGCGATCCCCTGGCACGCGGCCTTTGCGGGCCAATTGGCGGGCGAGCGGGTCGATGACGTCGAAAACAGCGCTGATCTGGCGTTCATTATGGGCCAGCGCCACGCTTTTGGCCAAGGCGTCGGCAATGACCAATAGTCGTTCATCGGACAGATCGCGCACTTGAATGGGGCCGCCGGGTGGAACTTGATCGTCCTTTTCGGAGACCACCATGATCTGGGCGATCTCGTCCTCCATGGTTGGCAAAGCGCCCGAGATGCGGGGCTTCAACATCCGAAGGAAGTCATCTTCCTCTAACGGCGATAGGCCTGCCAGCACCACGGCGCCATAGCGGAATAAAGCGGCAAAGCCCTTGGTGCCAACGCGGAAGGCGTAAGGGGCTGACGCAATCATGTCGCTGCGCTCAAGGCCAGACGTATCGAGCCTGTCGCCGAGCAGCAGAGCACGGACGGTTAATACCTCGCGGGGTGTAGTTGTGGTCGAATTATTCGTCATAAAGCGTTATATGGCACAAATTTTGGCGTAAAACCATGACACGGATTATTCTTGTCCACGGGATGCTTGACGAAACTTCACTTCCGATCTAGCGTTTATGAAGAATTTAACTGAGGAGCGCTTAATGCGCACGGATCTTATTGTAGTACGCAAGCGTCAGGAGCGGGGCGAACGTTAAGTTCGCTGTCCCGAGACTGACGCTGACCCCAAGGCCCCCCAGAGGGCCTTTTTTATTGCCTAAATGTTCAACACTTCAAAGACGGCCCGGAGAGAGACGATGTCAGAGACAATGAGCGGCGCGGAAATGGTGATCAAGGCCTTGCAAGATCAGGGCGTGGAGCATCTGTTTGGGTATCCCGGCGGTGCGGTTTTGCCGATTTATGACGCGATGTTCCATCAGGACAAAGTAAAACACATCCTTGTTCGCCATGAGCAGGGTGCGGTTCACGCGGCTGAGGGCTATGCGCGCTCGTCTGGCAAAGTGGGCTGTGTGCTGGTGACGTCTGGTCCCGGTGCCACCAACGCGATCACCGGTTTGACCGATGCGCTGCTCGATTCCATCCCGCTGGTGTGCATCACGGGGCAGGTGCCAACGCATCTGATTGGCTCGGATGCTTTTCAAGAGTGCGATACGGTGGGCATTACCCGCCATTGCACGAAGCATAATTACCTCGTCCGCTCGGTCGAAGATTTGCCGCGTATTCTGCATGAAGCCTTCTATGTCGCCTCCCATGGCCGTCCGGGTCCGGTGGTGGTCGATATTCCGAAGGATGTGCAGTTCGCGCTTGGCCAATATGAAAAGCCACAGAGCAACCAGCACAAGACCTATCGTCCGCAGATGGATGGCGACATCACCAAGATCCGCGCTGCGGTTGAGTTGATGGCCCATGCTAAAAAGCCGGTGTTCTATACCGGCGGCGGCGTGATCAATTCGGGCGACGAGGCTTCGGCTCTGTTGCGTGAATTGGTGAAGCTGACGGGTTTTCCGATCACCTCGACCTTGATGGGCTTGGGCTCCTTCCCAGCCGCTGATCCGCAATGGCTCGGCATGTTGGGGATGCACGGAACCTATGAAGCCAATATGGCGATGCATGATTGCGACGTGATGATCTGCATCGGCGCACGCTTTGATGACCGCATCACGGGTCGATTGAATGCGTTTTCGCCGAATTCCAAGAAAATCCATGTCGATATTGATCCGTCCTCTATCAACAAGAATGTCCGCGTCGATATCGGCATTGTGGGCGATTGCGGCCATGTGTTGAAGGACATGTTGACCGAGTGGAAGGCGTTGAAGCCCGCGCCCGACCGCAAGCAGATCGCGCCTTGGTGGGACGAAGTCTCCGCCTGGAAGGCCAAGGATTGCTTGGCCTATCGGGCATCTGAAACCACGATCAAGCCGCAATATGCGATTGAACGTTTGTATGAACTCACCAAGGATATGGACCCTTACATCACGACCGAAGTCGGCCAGCATCAGATGTGGGCGGCGCAGTATTTCCGCTTTGAAAGCCCGAACCGTTGGATGACCTCGGGCGGTCTGGGCACGATGGGCTATGGTCTGCCTGCGGCGATTGGCACGCAAATGGCGCATCGCGACTCGCTCGTGATCGACATTGCGGGTGAAGCTTCGATCTTGATGAACATGCAGGAAATGTCGACGGCGGTTCAGTATCGTCTGCCGGTCAAGATTTTCATCCTGAACAATGAATATATGGGCATGGTGCGCCAGTGGCAGGAATTGCTGCATGGCTCGCGCTATTCCGAGAGCTATTCGCAATCACTGCCTGATTTCGTTAAATTGGCAGAGGCTTACGGCGGCAAGGGTATCCGGTGTTCCGATCCAGCCAAGCTCGATGATGCGATCCGTGAGATGATCGCCTATCCGGGCCCGGTGATTTTCGACTGCTTGGTCGAGAAAATGGAAAACTGCTTCCCGATGATCCCATCGGGCAAGGCGCATAATGAGATGATCCTGAATGATCTCTCGGATGATGCCGGTGTCGAGATTGGCAACATTATCGACCAGAAGGGCAAGGCGCTCGTTTAAGCGCCCTCGTTCCTGAAAGGGGATCGGTTTAGCCATGAAGACGATTGGCCTCATCGGTGGCATGAGTTGGGAGTCGAGTGCGATTTATTATCGACTCTTCAACGAGGCCGTGCGGGCGGAGCTGGGTGGGTTACACTCGGCCCGCCTTGTGATGTGGTCGGTTGATTTCGACGATATTGCGCGCCAGCAAGCTGAAGGCGATTGGGAAGCATCCGGCAGGCTATTGGCCGATGCCGCCGCAGCATTGGAGCGGGCAGGGGCCGATGCGATCCTCTTGGCCACCAATACGATGCACAAAGTGTCGGATGCGATCACGGGCGCTATTTCGGTGCCGTTTCTGCATCTGGCTGATGTGACGGCCGAAGCGGTTAAGGCTTCAGGTGCTAACAAGCCTCTCGTGCTCGCGACGCGCTATACGATGGAGCAGCGCTTTTATCTCGATCGGTTGGAAAGAGCAGGGCTTCAGCCTTTGGTGCCCGAGCAAGCGGATCGCGATACGGTGCATCGCATTATTTATGACGAATTATGCCGTGGTGTGGTGAAGGCAGGCTCGCGCGAAGCACTTCTCGCGATCATTGCCCGTGAAGCGGCAAAAGGTGCAGACGGCGTGATTTTGGGCTGCACCGAATTGGGCATGATTTTGGCTGCGGGTGACGGTCCGCTGCCGGTATTTGATACGACGCGGCTGCATGTGGCGGCTGGCGTCGCTTACGCCTTGAACCTTAACGCTTAAGGAACAGCACGATGAAACTAGCCATTGGTAACAAAGCCTATTCGTCCTGGTCGCTCCGGCCGTGGATTTTGATGAAGGCGCTTGGTCTTCCCTTTGAGGAGGATTTGATCCCGCTCGACACGCCGGAGTTTCGCCCGCGCGTCAACGCTTACCATGCGGGCTCGACGGTTCCGATCTTGGTGGATGGCGATATTACGGTTTGGGAGTCGCTCGCCATTATGGATTATCTGGACGAGCGGTTTCCCGATAAGGCCGTCTGGCCGAAAGATTTGAAGGCGCGCACCTTTGCCCGCGTCATCTCCAACGAGATGCATGCCGGTTTCCGTGGCCTTCGGGGTGCGTGCCCGATGAATATTCGCAAGCGCTATGCGACGCTGGATCGTGGCGAGCTGGTGGCCAAGGATGTGGCGCGGATTACGCATTTATGGACCAAGGCCTTGACCGAGTTTGGCAAGCCATCGGGGCTTGGCCCCTTCCTGTTCGGATCGTTTTCGGCGGCTGATGCGATGTTCGCGCCGGTTGTGACGCGTCTGCACACCTATTCGATCCCCGTTGATGCACATGTTCGCGCCTATATGGATGCCGTGCTGGCTTCGCCTGCCTTTGCCGAGTGGCACAAAGCTGCTTTAGCCGAGCCTTGGACGGTTGCCCATGATGAGGTTGATGAACCGAGCATCGGGCCGTTTTTCGCTTAAATTTCCCTCTTTGATCGCAAGTCTGAAAGAAATACCATGACGCAATCGCATTACTCTGACGCTCCGGCCTCCAGCCTTCCTGCCCGCCATACGCTGTCGATCTTGGTCGACAACGAGCCAGGCGTGCTGGCCCGCGTGGCTGGCCTGTTCTCGGGCCGTGGCTATAACATTGAGAGCCTTACCGTTTCCGAGACCGAGCACGAAAAGCACGTGTCGCGCCTGACCATCGTGACGACCGGCACCGAGATGGTGATCGAGCAGATCAAGCATCAGCTCGACCGGTTGATCCCCGTGCACCGCGTGATCGATCTGACCGTGCAGGGTGATGCGATTGAGCGCGAATTGGCGCTTGTGAAGGTGATTGGTCGCGGCGAGCAGCGCAGCGAAGCCTTGCGGATTGCCTCGGCCTTTGGCGCGCGCACGCTGGATGCGACGCTGACCTCCTTCGTCTTCGAGCTAACCGGGGCTTCGGACGAAATTGAGCGCTTTATTCGTGTGATGGCCGAGCTTGGCATTGCCGAGGTCTCGCGTACCGGTATCGCCGCGATGAGCCGCGGCGCGGAAGCGTTGTAATTTATTGCCCCATTAAGCTTGATGATCTACAATGTAGATACATTGGGTTTGATGGGGAAGGGTTGGCGTCATGCGGGTTAAAATTGCCAAATGGGGCAACAGCGCTGCCATCCGGCTGCCGAAGGCGGTGATGGACGAGATGCGGCTTAAACCCGGCTCGGAAGCCGAGTTGAATGTCGAGAATAAAGAAATTCATATTAGTCTGGTTAGCAAACCGAAGCGATTGACGCGCGAACAGTTGATCAAAAATATGGATAGGTCTGGCTTGGCGGGTGAATCGGAGACGATTGATTGGGGCCCTGATCGTGGTTCTGAACGAATTGAAGATGATTATTCCGGAAGCATATCGACCGACGTTGACGATGCGGACAAAAAACGTGCCTTTTGAGAGCGGCGATCTTCATTGGGCCGATCTTGATGGCTTTGTTGGTGCGGAACAGCGAGGGCGACGCCCCGTTTTGATTGTTTCCGAGAATTTCTACAATTTGAGATCCAATCGTGTGATCGTTTGTCCCATTTCGTCGCGTGCAAGAGGATGGGCAACCGAAGTTAAGCTTTCCGATGGCTTGCCCATCAGCGGTGTCATCTTGGCGGATCAAATACGTGCACTCGACCGAAAAGCCCGTATTTTTGATTATATTGCGCATATTCCAGCTGTTGATATGGCGGCAGTACGCGATGTGATAGCCCTTTTACTCGGTATTTTAAGTCTGGAACCCGATGACCTTTGAAACTTTTCTAGCGCTTGGCCTTTACTCCATTGTGGCATCCGCCACGCCGGGGCCTAACAATTTGATGCTGCTGGCCTCCGGTGTGAATTTTGGCATTCGCCGGACGGTACCGCATATGCTTGGCATCGCGGTTGGTTTTACCGCCATGGTCGTGATCGTCGGCTTTGGATTGGGCGCGGTGCTCGATATAGTGCCGGGTGTCATGACGGTGCTGCGCTATGGCGCCTTGGCCTATACCGTTTGGCTGGCGTGGAAGCTGGGTACCAGCGGATCGCTCGGTACGGGCAAATCGGGCGCGAAGCCCATGAGTTTTATGGCCGCCTGCCTCTTTCAATGGTTTAATCCGAAGGCGTGGGTGATGGCTCTAACCGCCACCGCGCTTTACACGACGACGCAGGGCTATTTTATCAGCTTATTGTTGGTAGCAGCCGTATTTGGGTTGATTGGCATGCCTTTTATCGCCATTTGGGCCGGTTTTGGTGTCGCCTTGCGGGGATTGCTCTCGGTTCCGGCCCGTTTACGCGCGTTCAACATCGTGATGGCGTTGCTGTTGTTGGCCTCTACCCTTCCTTTTGTGTTTGAATAGGCCATGCATACCAGCGTTTCTCTTGACCATTTCGTCCCGCGCCCTTAAGCGCACATCCAGCAGTTTATAAACCACCCCACAGGGAGTTACTCCGACATGCGTGTCTATTATGATCGTGACGCCGACATCAATCTCATCAAGGGCAAGAACGTCGCCATTGTCGGCTACGGCTCCCAGGGCCACGCCCATGCGCTAAACCTTCGCGATTCCGGCTGCAAGAACATCGTTGTGGCGCTCCGCGCCGGTTCGCCAACCGCCAAGAAGGCTGAGGGCGAAGGCCTGAAGGTTATGACGGTGGTGGAAGCCGCTAAATGGGCCGACGTCGTCATGATGCTGACGCCGGACGAATTGCAGGCTGATATTTATCGCGATGAGTTGCATGCGAACATGAAGCCGGGTGCGGCTTTGATGTTTGCCCATGGTCTGAATGTGCATTTCAACTTGATCGAGCCTCGGAAGGATCTCGACGTTCTGATGGTTGCCCCGAAAGGCCCGGGCCATACCGTGCGCGGCGAATACCAGAAGGGCGGCGGCGTGCCGACCCTGATCGCCATTCATCAGGACCATTCGGGCAATGCCCATGATATCGGTCTCTCTTATGCCTCGGCCAATGGCGGTGGCCGTGCGGGCATCATCGAAACGACGTTCAAGGAAGAATGCGAAACCGATTTGTTCGGCGAGCAGGTTGTGCTCTGCGGCGGTTTGGTCGAACTGATCCGCGCTGGTTTCGAAACGCTGGTGGAAGCGGGCTACGCTCCTGAAATGGCGTATTTCGAGTGCTTGCACGAAGTGAAGCTGATCGTCGACCTGATTTATGAAGGCGGTATCGCCAACATGAACTACTCGATCTCGAACACGGCTGAGTATGGCGAATACGTCACCGGCCCGCGGATCATCACGTCCGAGACCAAGGCCGAGATGAAACGCGTGCTGGATGATATCCAGACCGGCAAGTTCACGCGGGATTGGATGCTCGAGAACAAGGTCAACCAGACCTCGTTCAAGGCGGTCCGCGCCCGCAATAACGCGCATCAGATCGAAGAAGTTGGTGCTAAGCTCCGCGCCATGATGCCATGGATCGCCAAGAACAAGCTCGTCGATAAGGCGAAGAATTGATTGGTTCGTATTGACAATAATAAAAAAGCCTCGCGAAAGCGGGGCTTTTTTTATTGCCGTTATCAACACGCCCACTTAGGGTTCCGATCATGCCCATTCTCTCCATCCAGTCCCATGTCGCTTACGGCCATGTCGGTAATTCATCGGCGGTGTTTCCGTTGCAGCGGCGCGGGCATGAGGTTTGGCCGATCCATACCGTTCAGTTTGCCGCCCATACGGGCTACGGGCCGCCCAAGGGGCGCGTTTTCGATGCGGCGATGATTGACGAGGTCATGGAGGGCATCGCTGAGCGACCGGATTTTGCGACCTGTGAGGCGGTGCTTTCGGGCTATATGGGTTCGTTCGAGATGGGTGGGGCTATTGTGCGGGCGGTTGAGCGGGTAAAGGCTGCCAACCCCTCAGCGCTTTATTGCTGTGATCCGGTGATGGGCGATATTGGACGCGGCTTTTTTGTGCGCCCCGATATGCCGGACTTCATCCGCGAGCAGGTCGTGCCGGTTGCCGATATTTTAACGCCTAATCTGTTTGAGCTTGACGTGCTCAGCGGCTTGAAATGCTCGGATCTGGCGTCGGTGCGAAAGGCCTTTGACGCCGTGCATGGGCTTGGGCCCAAGATCATCCTTTTAACGTCTGGCGCTACTGAAGGAACGCCGCCGGATCAGTTTGATATGCTGGCTTCCGATGTAACGGGCGTCTGGCGTGTGCGTACACCACGCATGGCGTTTAGCCCGAATGGGGCGGGTGATCTTGTAGCTGCGTTGTTTTTATCGCGCTATCTGCAATCCCGCTCCGTTGTTGATGCGCTTGGGTTTGCAGCCTCGACCGTTCATGGCGTATTGCAGGCGACCTTTGATGCGCACTCTGCCGAATTGCTGCTAATTAAGGCACAACATGAATTTGTATCACCCCTTCATTTCTTTGAACCGAAGCTTATTGGATGAGCCGTCGCTTTTTTACCCTTGATGTTTTTACCCATCGCGCTTTGGCGGGTAATCCGCTGGCCGTTGTGTTGGACGCACAGGGGCTCGACGACGCTGCGATGCAGGCGATTGCCGGCGAATTCAACCTTTCAGAAACGGTGTTTGTTTTTCCGCCGAAGGACGCCGCCCATCGCGCCGCATTGCGGATTTTCACGCCGGGCCGCGAATTGCCGTTTGCTGGGCATCCGACGGTAGGCACTGCCGTGTTGCTGGCGACGCTGGATGACGTAGGGCAGAGCGGCACCCATTTTGTGTTGGAAGAGAAAGTAGGCCTTGTGCCCTGCCGTGTGGCACCCTCCAGCAATGGCGTCATCGAAGCCCTTTTTTCGCTGCCGCGTCTGCCGCAACGTGTTGAGCTTGCAGCCGGCAACGCCGATATCGCACGGGCGATTGGGGTAGAAGTTACCGATATCGGATTTGACGCGCATCATCCGGCGGTGTTTTCGGCAGGCGTCGGCTTTACGCTGGTGCCGCTGAATAGTCTTGCTGCGGTCGCCAAAGCGCGGATCAATCATGACCATTGGCAGGCCGGCATTTTGCCAGCCGATCATGCCAACGCCTTTATCTATTGCCGTGAAACAGCAGATGAAGGGCATCATTTCCATGCCCGCATGTTTGCGCCCGATCTAGGCGTTGGCGAAGATCCAGCCACAGGCAGCGCCGTTGCGGCTTTTGCCGGTGCGGTGGCTGAGTATGAGGGCTTAGGCGATGGCCGCCATGTTCTTTTGATTGAGCAGGGCTATGAGATGGGACGCCCGTCGCTTATCCGGCTGGAAATGGATATTGCGGGTGGAATGCTCGTTGAAGTGCGCATTGGCGGTGGTGCGGTGATTGTGAGTGAAGGTGCGCTGCGGCTTTGAACGCGGCTTAATTATGGCCCACAATTTTTGCCAGCGTGACGACGGCACCTAAGATCACCAAGGTTTGAAAGCCAATGGAGCCAACGATCCATTTGAGCACATCGCTACGAAGCGACTCGATTTTGGCTTCGAGACGGGATTCGGTAGCTCTCATATCCGCTTTCATCGCTGTCATTTCGGCCTTCATTGAAAAATCTAGGCGTTGAACGGACGTATCGACGCGTTGTAAATCGGACCTTAAGTCACCGTCGAGTTGGGCAATATTTGCCTTTGTCGCAATCTGGTCCGATGTAGCGTCCGCAATCGCTATCGCCAGCCCTTCGGACTGCTCCTGCGTGAACTTTGCCTTGTCTCTGAGCGTTTGGGCAAATTTCAGCGTATCGAAGGCCAGCGTTGTCATAGCGGTTTTTCCGTGAGCAAGCGTTTCGAGACTTTGAGGATACGCAAAATCGGAACGCGCTTAAAATGCGCTCTCATTGCGTCAATTTCAAGCGCAAATGGCCGGACTGCACCTGTCACATAGGACAGGTGAGGGGCGTTTGATGCCCTTAAAAGTAGGGTCTTGCTTATCTGCAGCTTTTTCCTGTAGTCTCGCACTATCTTAACCGCTTCCGTGATCGAATGACGATGGAAGTGGGAACATAAGGATAGGACGCCGTGGCCGCATCAGCGACCCTTTTAAGTGTAATGACCTTGGCTCTCGTGACGAGCCAGGCTTTGCCGCGTCCGCTTGCAGCTCTCCTTCTTCTTAGCCGCCCCTGAGGGCCGGCCGGGCATCAGCCTGGGCGCTCAGGGGTTCATCGAGATCACGCCGTACGCTTCGGCCCGTGTGACCCGTCAAGGTGTGTCCCGGGCTTCAACGAGATAAGAGGAACGAGATTATGTCAGCTGCAACCGATAAAGACCGCGTTATTATTTTCGACACCACCTTGCGCGATGGCGAGCAATCGCCCGGCGCCTCCATGACGCTCGAGGAAAAGCTCGAAGTGGCCGATCTGTTGGATGCGATGGGGGTCGATATCATCGAAGCAGGCTTTCCGATTGCCTCGAATGGAGATTTCGAAGCCGTCTCCGAGATTGCCAAGCGGATTAAGCGGGCGACCGTTGCTGGCCTTGCACGCGCCATTAATGCCGATATTGATCGGGCAGGCGAGGCGGTGAAATTGGGACAGAAGCCGCGCATTCATACCTTTGTTTCAACCTCGCCGATCCATCTCGAATTCCAGATGAAGAAGAGCGAGGAAGAAGTCCTCAATATCATCACGGCGACCGTTACCCGTGCGCGTAATCTGATCGGCGATATCGAGTGGTCGGCGATGGACGCTACGCGCACGCCGATTGAGTATCTCTGCCGCTGTGTCGACGCGGCGATCAAGGCCGGTGCCACCACCATTAATCTGCCGGATACCGTTGGTTATGCAACGCCGGATGAGTATCGCGATATGTTTATTCAGGTGCGCGAGCGGGTGGCTAATTCCGATAAAGCGATTTTCTCGGCGCATTGCCATGATGATTTGGGGCTCGCAGCTGCCAATTCACTGGCTGCTTTGGAAGGTGGCGCACGCCAGATCGAGTGCACCATTAACGGGCTTGGCGAGCGTGCAGGCAATGCGGCTTTGGAAGAAGTCGTGATGGCGATTAAAACGCGCGGCGATAAATTGCCCTATATGACGGGCATTGAATCGACCATGCTGACACGGGCGTCCAAGCTTGTGGCCGCCGTTACCTCGTTCCCCGTTCAATATAATAAGGCGATTGTTGGCCGGAATGCCTTTGCGCATGAAAGCGGCATCCATCAGGATGGTATGCTGAAGAACCAGCAGACCTATGAGATCATGACGCCCGCCTCGGTTGGTGTTTCAAAAACCTCCTTGGTGATGGGCAAGCACTCGGGCCGTGCCGCGTTCCGTGATAAGCTCAAAGAATTGGGCTATGAATTGGGCGAGAACGCCTTTGAGGAAGCCTTCAACCGCATGAAGGATTTGGCCGACCGTAAAAAGCATGTCTATGACGAGGATATTGAAGCACTTGTTGGTGATGAAGTCGGCTCGGGACAGGATCGCATCAAGGTGGAATCCCTGACGGTTGTGTGCGGCACGCAGGGCCCGCAATTGGCTACTTTGACGCTAGATATCGAAGGTCAACACAAAACGATTCAGGCTTCTGGCAATGGTCCGGTGGATGCGTGCTTTAATGCCATTAAGGCCTTGGTGCCGAATGAGGCACAGCTTGAACTCTATCAGGTTCACGCCGTGACAGAAGGCACCGATGCGCAAGCGGAGGTTTCGGTCCGGCTTGGCGAGAATGGCCGTTCAGTAACCGCTAAGGCCGCCGATCCCGATACACTTGTGGCCTCGACACGCGCTTACCTTGCAGCGCTGAATAAGTTGATGGTGAAGCGCCAAAAGGGCGTGAACCCGCAGACCTTGATGGGCGATTGAGTTCAAAAAGGCGCTTTCGAGAGAATCGGGAGTGCCTTTTACATTTTCGCATATTTCTATCCTACCTTTTAATTACTCCTTAAGTTCCCTAACGTAATCTTAGGTTGAGCGATAGGATCCGCACGTCTTGAGAGTGTAGGCGCTTTCTACCGCATCCCTATTTGAAAGGAGCGAAGAATGAGCAGTATATCAAATGTAGCCGCAGGAAATAATCCGTTTGAAAATCGAATTTTGAACCGTATTTCTTACGCGACCTCGTCCGGACAGTTATCGCAGACCGATGGTACAGCCATTAGTTCTGCCCTCGGTGATATCGCAGGCCAGTTGCAAACCTCTTCAGGCGCGTCATCGGCGTCGACCGGGTCAAGTACCAGTCCAGGCCAGTTTCGAAAAAAAATCAATGCTTTGATCGATGGCGAAGTAACATCCGGCAAACTAACGGATGCTCAAGCCATTGAACTCAAAGGCCTATTGGAGCCGGGAAAGGGTGGGCCCGGAGGTGGCAAAGGTCCAGGCGGTCCCGGTGGCCCTGGTGGAGCTAGCGGCTCAGGTCACCATCATGTCAAAAGTGGTTCGAACGGCACGGATCAGGCGGATGATGGCGATAACGACGATCAAGCCTCCACCACGGCATCGAATGGATCATCCGCATCAGCATTGCAATCCGCAGCTTCATCGTAATCGACGGATACAAGCAGCGATCCAATTCAAGCCTTTTTGAAAATGCTGGGTGATGCACAAAACGCGCTGAATAGTGCCACCTATGGCCAACAGGCGACTACCAATTCGGCGTCGACTTCAAGCATCGGTCTTGTTAACCAGACGATTTAATGGAGTTCTATACAAGGCCGTTCAAAGGCTAGGCACTGAAACGTTGCGATCATCGTTTGGAGCGCAAGGCAACCGAATTTGGCGAAGCCGCAAAATGCGACGTCAAGTTTGAAGCAAGGGCTGCCCGATCCATGTGCTCGAGGGCCTCAAGGCGAGTGGCGACTAGCTCTCCTTGAACGATGATTGCCGTGAAGGGTGCCTCTGAAGTCGTCACTTGGGTTGGCGGGCTTGAAGGCGAATGTGGGCTTTGATCGGGAGGCACCATTCCTGCTGCCGACATCAAAGCTTCTGGCGGTATTTGCGACGGATCGGATGGGGGGTCCGCGATGATAACCCTTTCTGCAACCGGCACGGCTGATGCGTCGTTCAAGGCGAGTTGTGTGCCAATCGTATCGTGAAAGGCCATCCATCCGAGGGGCTGGTGCGTTGCTGGCGCAATGGCAACGGGCGCCAATGACCATTGGACGCTGTCGAGCGATGTCGGTACCGATGCTAAGAGAGCCAGACTAGCCACAGCCATCAGTAAGCGAAATTGCGGTGGATTCTGTTTTTGCCCTCGGACGATGGAGGGATCCCATTCGCCTGCGATCCCCTTGAAGTCCGTCAGTTGAGCCAGTTCATCGTCGGTCAAAGCGCTTGGCCGACGGAAAGCTTTTCTCGAAGATAAAGAATTGGACGAGGGTACGTCATCCATTGGAATCACCCCACCATTCGCGTTCGATAAGGGTTGGTTAGCATTACCCGTTCCATCAATTAGGCGGCAAAGGGAATTGATGTTTAAAGAGCTATGACGATTTTATTTGCTTAGGCCTTGCAAGCCTGATCATGCTTTGCTAAGCAAAGCCCTCGCGGGGCTTGACCCCGCCTTTGTTTTGATGGGCGCTTAGCTCAGTTGGTAGAGCAGCTGACTCTTAATCAGCGGGTCGTAGGTTCGAAACCTACAGCGCCCACCATCAAAACATCCCGCCGGTGTTAATTATTGGTCGAGGATTTAGCAATAGATCCGTACAGGCTTTTATTCCATCACCGGGTATTGGCCTCGTATGTGTCGAGTAAATTGCTGTCTTATTGATGGCTTTTGAATGATTATTAAGATTTGAAACGGCACGGTATGAAAAGCGGAAGCACTTTATTTGGTTTAGTGTTGCTAACCTTCGTTCTGTCGGGATCGATTGCGCATGCGAGCAGTAACCCTCCTGCGTGTGTTGAGGCGTCGAAGCAATCGCTCGACAATCATTTGACCGAAGAGAAATTAATCTGGAGTCAAGAAGGCGGTGAGGTTCGGGATATCGAGTTTGAACCCATTTATCGTGAAAAAACGAATAAATGTTATTTCAAACTGAACTTCAAGATTGTGAAGTCGGGCGAATTGATGCGGACTTACTATCTCGTGGATGCGTTCGAGAACCGGATTTACGCTGCCTATCTCGACGTGCTGAAGCGGGGACGCTCGGTGCCGAAAGAGCCGCCGCTAAATTGTACCTACGGCATCGTTTATGATGAGAAGACATCGTGCGCAACCAAGGCCGAGCTCGACGGCTTTGTTAAATCGTTGATCGCGCAAAATTAGTCTGACGTTCAACGCTTAGATACCGCGCATCGTCCAAGTCTCCATTTGGTCATGTCGACATCGAATTCGTTTGAAACTGCCCGGAGGTTTAACGGAAGCTGGCAGGGTAGCGAGTGTCGCAAGGCAAAAAATGCTCCTATCAAAGGGCGAGGCAGCGTCTAACGACTTAATTGCACCGAGGTGTTTGTCATAATCGGTATTTAGCGGCGTTTTTCAACAATTTTCGCGATAAGAATCATTGCGAATATGCGTGATTAGGCGCTCAATACGTCATGCAGTTAGAATCGGGACAATTCAGAATGTTGCGCAACACAGCCAGCTATGGCTTGCTTTTTGGTGTTATTCTGTTCGCTTCGCCTATGGCGGCATCCGCTCAATCTCTGGACGAGGTTGTGGCCCGCGTTTATGCGAAAAATCCGGAATTAAATGCCCAACGGGCTGGCGTTCGCGCGTCTGACGAAAATGTTGCGGCCGCAAATGCCGGATTTCAACCGCGTGTGAGCGTGTTTGGCTCAGCCGGTGGAAATCAGGTTGATTACAATGCTCCCGGCTACGCGCTTTCAGGGACCCAGCAGCTAGTGCCGCGGAATTATGGACTGAGTGTCGTTCAGAACCTCTATAACGGCGAGCAGACCAGCAATCAGGTTAGAATTGCGGATGTCAGCGTCTTGGGCGCGCGGTCGGAATTAGCCGCAACGGAATCTGCTGTATTGCTGGATGCGGTCACCAAATATATGGACGTGATCCGCGATATATCGGTCAGTAAGGTGATGCAGAATAATCTTGAGGTTATTCAAGAGCAGCTTCGGCAGACGCAGATCCGGTTCGATATTGGTGATGTCAACAATACGGCGTTGGCGCAAGTGAAAGCCCAATTGGCGCTGGCTGAAGCCGATTTGAATACGGCAAAAACCAATCTCTCGATCAGTCGGTCGTCGTTTGAAAAGGTCGTGGGTATCGAGCCAAAAGATTTGAAGCCGATTATGGCGCCCGTTAAGAAGCTGCCTCACTCCTTGTCGCAAGTTCTCGCACTTGCCGATAAAAATAATCCGAAAATTATTGCGGCAGGCTTTAATCAGTCCGCTTCCGAATTAAATGTTGATTTAGCTGCGGGCGCGCTGCGGCCAACGGTAGATGTCGTAGGCACGGCCTCACAGCAATGGGACTACCAATTCCAGAATGACAAAATGAGTGACTTGTCGTTGATCGGCAAGGTAACCGTGCCGCTTTATGAGGGTGGCGAGGCCAACGCTCACATCCGTCGGGCGAAAGAGCTTTTGGCGCAGCAGCAGTTGGATGCCGATGCGATTCGGGCGACGATCAGAAATCAGGCGACGGCGGCTTGGCAGCAACTTGAAAATACCAATGTTCGGATTCAATCGGCCAATATGCAGATTGAATCCGCGCAAGTTGCGTTGAACGGTACGCGATCAGAATTTCAGGTCGGACAGGCGACAACGCTGGACGTGTTGATTTCAGCGCAAAATCAACTGAGCGCACAGATCAATCGTGTCACAGCTGAGCATGATCACGTCGTATCGGCGTATCAGGTCATGGCGCTTACGGGGCAGTTGACGGGCGCCGAATTGGGCGTTCACGCCAAAGTGAGCGATCCAAAAGCCCATTACGACGCGACGCATAAGCGTATTTTTGGCACCGATCTTGAAGCCAATTAAGATCGATAATTGAAAATAAGTCAGGCGCCTCCTCTAAAGGCGCCGACTTCGGGAGTGGGGCCCGGGCCTGCGAAGGGCTAACGGCACACAAGCGATATTAAAACGCCTTATTGAGCGGCGAATTTGGGTGACGATTCATCCGAAATGACGTTGCACGCTTAACAGAAAGCGTTTTTAACCTATCCTTTCTTCCCTGGGGTTAATAAAAGTGCGAGCGGCATCTCAAGCAGGGATATTCGCTTAAAATCGCCAATACATCCTTATGATTGCACTGTTTTTCGGATGCCTTGAATTTACCTTCAGCGTGGCGTTTTTGAGATGTTGACAAGCCCGTTAATTGGATGCAGTTTTTAAGCGCTGCTGGTCCTTTGCGCCGCAAGGTCTGCTTATGGAATGGCAGGACGGGTAGATTAAGATGAGCGGGCTTTGCATCCTTGCTTGCGTGGTCGCTGTTGCCAGACGTCCAAGCACCAACCGAAAGCGATATATTTCGGGACTAGGTTTCTTGATCGTTATCCGTGATTTATGCGTGTCGTTTGGTCAAAAGTTAAATAAATATAGCCCG
>CAIUPE010000031.1 GCA_903900975.1 uncultured Hyphomicrobiales bacterium
CGTTCCAAGTCACGCTCGTTGGTGCTGCGATTGATGCCTTTCTCAGTGCCTGGTAGCTTTAGGTGCACATGCCATATCGGCTCTCGCGTATCATCTCTGCGATAGAGCCTGATGCAGCCATCAGCGATCACCACCTTAGCCCTGTCACCTAGCATGAGGCCAAGCCATGCATGCGTTCATCAAAAGTTGCGGGTTTTGATGGGCATCTCAGCGTGTTTGACAGAATGCTACAGAAAACGTTCGAGTTGCCATCAATCCACGTCGTTTCTGTGGAGCATCTGTCAAATCGTTCAGCGCAAGCGGCCAATTTGGGCTCCGTTTTAGTTCACGTTTTGTTCTGTGTAACACCTGTGTAACATGGCCAAAACGCAAAACGCTACCACATTTAGTATGTGGTAGCGTTTTTTAAGCTTAAAAACACTATATATAGTGTTGGTCGACTTAGCGCGAATAGAATTCGATAACGAGCGAAGGTTCCATCTGCACAGGATATGGCACGTCAGCCAGCGCCGGAACGCGGATGAACTTTGCCGTCATCTTGGAGTGGTCAACTTCGACGTAATCAGGCGTGTCGCGCTCGGCGAGCTGGCTTGCTTCGAGAACGAAAGCGAGCTGCTTTGATGCTTCCTTGACCTCGATCACATCGCCAACCTTAACCTGGTAGGACGCGATGTTGACGCGGCGGCCATTGACCTTGACGTGACCGTGATTGACGAACTGACGAGCAGCGAACACGGTAGCGACGAATTTGGCGCGGTAGACAACCGCATCCAAACGACGCTCCAGCAAGCCGATCAGGTTTTCGCCCGAATCGCCCTTGATGCGGACGGCTTCGTGGTAATAACGACGGAACTGCTTTTCTGAAATGTTGCCGTAATAGCCCTTGACCTTCTGCTTGGCGCGCAACTGCGTGCCGAAGTCGGACATTTTGCCCTTACGGCGCTGTCCATGCTGGCCTGGGCCGTATTCGCGGCGATTTACAGGGCTCTTAGGACGGCCCCAGATGTTCTGACCAAGACGACGGTCAATTTTATGTTTAGCGGCAATACGCTTAGTCATCGCTGTTCCTCTTCAAAAGCGAAGTTACGAGGAACGCGCCCTCCTACTGCTGGATCTCTCCAGCCGACAGGTCGAATTTGCATGCAAAATCAACCACGGGTGCGTCAAAACGCCGAGCCGGCCCAAAGGACCCGCCAAGCGAAGGCTGGTTCATAGTGGGAGAGGGGCGAGATGTCAAACGTGCCCAGCGTTTTTTTGCTTATTTGCTATCGTCCATTGTCGTCGTCGGCAAACATTCCAAGCCATAGCTGGCGAAGGCGCGCTTTAAAGGTGCTGTCCAATCCGTTGCTCGGGTCAAGAGGGCAATGCCAGCCTTAGGGGCGCGGGTATCGTTATCGGGTTCGCCAAGCAATTGAACCACGCGCCGTGCGATGGCAGGGGCGGGGTCAATCCAGGTGACAGGCCATGGGGCTATGCGCTCAAATATGCTCAACAATAAAGGGTAATGTGTGCAGGCTAATACGATGCAGTCTGTTTTTCGCTCGCCCTTCGTCACAAAAGCGGGGGCTATTTCGTTAAGAATGGCAGAATCATCAACGGTTTCACCACGCAACACGGCTTCGGCATAGCCAGCCAAAAGGCGAGCACTGACGAGGGTGACTTCGCAATCGCCCGCGTAATCGCGGATCAGGCCTGCCGTGTAATCGCGTTTGACGGTGCCTTCGGTCGCTAAAACCGTGACCAATTTGCTTTTCGACTGTTCGGCTGCGGGCTTGATCGCCGGAACAGTGCCGATAATGGGGATGGTGAGCCGTGCGCGTAATTCGGGTAACACCAAGGTTGAGGCGGTATGGCAGGCAATGACGATCAGATCGGGTTTGAAACGCTCTGCCGCCGAGGTGATAACGGTTATGACGCGATCAATCAGCGCTTGCTCGGGCAGTTCGCCATAGGGGAAACAGGCGGTATCGCCCATATAGACATAAGCGGCATCGGGTCGTGCTTGGCGTATCGGGGCCAACACGGTCAAGCCGCCGACGCCCGAATCGAAAACGAGAATGGTCGGGCGCTTGCCGCTCATTCTTCATTATCCGGATCGGAAATTTTCGCCGCCTTCTCAGCCGCCTCTCGTTTCTGCTGTTTGGAATAGGGCACGCGTGGGCCTTCCACGAGGCGTACGACCATGCCGCGCAGCGTGCGCAAATCCTGCTCATCCATGCCTATGCGCATCAGGATGTTACGCAAATTCAGGCTCATGCGGTCTTTTTTGCTTGCCGGACGGAAGAAACCGCGCTCTTCGAGTTTTTCTTCGAGAAAATCAAAGAAATTAAGCACAGCGGAGCGCTCTGCGGGCGGCCAGCGGTTTTTCTGGCCGAAGGGGAGTTGGGGTTCAGCCACTGCCGTTCGGAAGACGTAGCCCATCAACAAAACGGCTTGCGACAGGTTGAGCGAGGAGAAGCTTGGCTCAATCGGATAGGTGCAGATGGCGTCCGCTAAGGCGATGTCGAGGTTTTCTAGGCCGGTGCGTTCGCGGCCAAACAGCACGCCGGTTTTCTCACCTGTGGACGCGCGGGTCTTGAGATTGATCGCGGCGTCTGACGGGCCATGCACGGGCTTGCCTTGGCCACGCTCGCGGGCGGTCGTGGCATAGACGAAATGGAGATCCGCCACCGCGTCTTTCACTGTATCGTAAAGCGTGACGCCATCGAGAACAAAGTCGGCGCCCGCTGCTGCGGCATAGGTTTTCTGGTTGAGCCAGTTTTCGCGCGGGTTGACGAGCCGCATATCATGCAGGCCGAAATTGGCCATAGCGCGCGCAGTCATGCCGATGTTTTCGCCAAGCTGCGGCTCGACCAGAATAATGATGGGGCCATTGCTCATGCGGCGGCTACCTTTTGCAATAGACGGGCTTGCTCAAAGGCGTAAGCCAAAGAGGAGGCGTCCGCTATGCCCTGGCCGGCAATGTCAAAGGCTGTGCCGTGATCCACGCTGGTGCGAATAAAGGGCAGTCCAATGGTGACGTTTACGCCTTGCTCGATGCCCATATATTTCACCGGTATCAGCCCTTGATCATGATATTGCGCCACAACAATATCAAACTCGCCATGGCGCGCGCGCATGAAGATGGTATCGCCCGCAAAGGGCCCCGAAACCTTCATGCCTTTGGTCACCGCTTCGTTGATCGCAGGGATAATGGCGGTCTCTTCTTCATGACCGAACAACCCGCCTTCGCCCGCATGAGGGTTCAGCCCCGCCACCGCGATGCGCGGCTCAATTATGCCATAGGCACGACAGGCGGCGTGCGCCAGCGTGATGGTTTTCAAAACGCGGGCTTTGGTGATCAAATCGGGCACGCTTTTCAGTGCCACATGGATGGTGACGAGGATGACTCGTAACTCATCATTGGCCAGCATCATGGCGAAATCAGAGGTGCCAGAGCGATCCGCCAGAATTTCGGTGTGGCCGGGGTAGGGAATGCCTGCGGCTTTGAGCGCTTCTTTATGAATGGGCGCGGTGACCATTCCCGCAATCTGGCCTTCGAGCGCTAGATCGATGGCACTGGTAATATAGTCATAGGCTGCTTGGCCTGCGCGTGCATCGACACGGCCAAGGGGTAAATCGGCAGGAAGGTTCGACTTAACCAGCACGTTCAAAACGTCAGGCGTGTAGCGTGCCTCGGTTGGTGTCTGAATGGTTTGCACCTTCAGCGGAAGCAATAGCGACTTGATTGCCCGCTCCAAACAGCCAGCGTCACCAATGACGATGGCAGGCGCGCTGACGCCTGCGGCGAAAAACTTGGCGATAATTTCCGGACCGATACCGGCCGGGTCGCCCATGGTGATAGCAAGCGGTTTCATGAAAAACCCGTAGCGAAAGAGTGTGATCTCGGCAATCCCGAACCGAATACGCGCTCCGATTAAGCGAGTGCTTCCGCTGATTTGCGGGTGCGTTCGGCGCGGGAATTGAGCCAAAGGGCGGAGAGGACCAAGGCGCCACTCACGATGAGGCGCGCATCAATCGGCTCGCCGAAAAGATAATGCCCGAGCAAGACCGAGCTCATCGTTGAAAGATTGACCGCTTGAACGGTGGAAACCGGCCCGAAATTTCTGACGAGATTAAAGAACGTAATCCGCTCAACCACCCACAGCATCGTCACAGCACCGAGTGCAATGAATGCCATTTGCGGGATTTCTACCGCTGCCCCGCCTTCGAAAAACAGCAGGAAGGGAAGCACTACGACACCGCTGGAAATACTTTCAGCGATGCTGACAGCACCGGTCTCGGCCCCTTTGGGCCAAAAGCGCGAGGCGAAGATGTGATACAGCGCGTAGCAAAGCGGAAGCGCGAAACAGGCCAGCGTGTAGATATCAATTTCCGGTATCAGCTCGCCGCCACTGGAAGCATCCGGATTGACGAGCAGCAAAGCGCTGCCTGAGAAGCCGCAGATGATGGCTGCCGCTCGCTCAAGGCTCATGCGCTCGATGCCGAGGAACAACGCAATCGCATATCCAAAAAGCGGCGTAGTCGAGGTGATGATCGAATAGGTGGCCACCGGAACATGGCCGATCAGGACCAGGCTAAGCCCGAAGGGCAGGTTAAGCAGCACCGCGCAGCCCGTGCCAAACAGCCATAGGCGCCAGCTGGCGAGCTCTACTTTGCCAATGGAGCGCCAGACGATGTAGAGGCCAATACCAACGCCGAAACCGGAAAAAGTGATCGTCATAAAGGGCGAGACATGCATCATCGCCAGATATTTGGTCACAATGGGTGACAGGCCCCAAAATATCCCCAACCCTAAAAGGTTAGGGATGAGGCTAACGCGCGACAACGCGTTCACGAATGCCTCCCAGCACGAACAGACATTTTAAGTCAGACTTTCTTCTTGCCCGCGCTTCGCGACAGCATGTTGAGGCTCTCGACAACCGCAGAAAACGCCATTGCCGAATACACATAGCCTTTTGGCACATGAACGCCAAATCCCTCGGCAATCAGCGTCATGCCGATCATGATGAGGAAGGCAAGAGCGAGCATCACGATGGTAGGGTGCTGGCGGATGAAGCGGGAAAGTAACTCGGCGGCAAACAGCATTGTGAGCACCGCAACAATGACGGCGACGACCATAATCGGCAGATGCGGCGTCATGCCGACTGCGGTGATGATGCTGTCGACCGAGAAAACCAGATCAAGCAGTAAAATTTGTCCGATGGCTGCAGATAGCCCTTTTTTCGAGGGTGCATCGAAAAGATCGGGCTCGTGTTTTTTGTCCACCGCGTGGTGAATTTCTTTGGTTGCTTTCCAAACCAGAAAAAGCCCGCCGATGATTAAGATCAGATCGCGCCACGAAAAACTTTGTCCGAAGACCGTAAAAATAGGCTCAACAAGATGAACAATAAATGCCAGCGTGCCCAGCAAGCCGAGCCGCATGATAAGGGCCAGCGATATGCCGATCCGACGGGCCTTTTTCTGCTGCGTGATCGGTAATTTATTCGTCAGGATCGAGATAAAGACGAGATTATCAATCCCGAGCACAATTTCCATGGCAATCAGGGCTGCTAACGCAACCCAAGCAGCCGGATCTATAAGGAGGGCGTAAAGATAATCCATGATGTCCAGTCACTGCCTTAAACGTCAAATACGCGTACTCGCCGACGGGCATTGCGCTCAACCACAACAGCGGGGCGTGCACCGCCGCGGGAGATGGTGGTCACCCGTTCGGTCATTTTGCGTTGGGCCACGGCCCGCATCACTTCTTTTTTGACGTCTTCCACCGGCATGCCCATCAAGGCTGCGGCAATTTCGGCTTGGGCCGCGGGATCGTCGGTAATGTCGCGTGCGGCCTCGATGGCTTCTTTCAGCTCGGGCGCGGCTTCTTTCACCTTGCGGTAGCCATATTTGGTTTTCCACACGCCGCTCATTGCCTCTGCTCCCTTTGAATTCTTATAAAACACATTGTATCACATTTATGTTGCACTGCAACATAATCGACATCACGGGTTGGCTAGGCAAAGCTAAGACCGTCAATCCAGATGCCTTTCACCCTTAAATCAGGGGTGAGATGAACAGCACTTGAAGAATGACCGGGCGCGAGGCGGCCATATTTATTGTCGATGCGGAGCATTTTTGCGGGTGTATGCGTGGCCATTCGCAAGGCCAAATCGGGTGCAAGGCCAAGCTCGAAGACGAGATAGCGAACCGCATCGAGCAGGGTAATGGCGGAACCGGCCAATGTGCCGTCTGGCAGAGTGAGTTTTGTGCCCATACGCGTGGCGGTTCGGCCTTGCAGCTCGAATGACTCAGGGCCACCTGCGGCAGGCGGCATGGCGTCCGATACCAAGGCGATACCATCCGGACCTTTGGCGGCGAGCGCTACTCTAATGGCGGTTGGGCTAACGTGGTGGCCATCGGCGATGAGGCCCGCAATCACGCGCGGATCGGCGAGTGCTGCGCCAACCAATCCGGCGGCGCGGTGGTTTAACGGGCTCATGGCGTTGTAGAGATGGGTGACCGCCGAGGCGCCTGCATCAAGGGCGGTAAAGGCCTGTTGATCGCTCGCTTCCGAATGACCGAGGCTTACCAAAATGCCCGCAGCCGTGAGATGGCGGATCAGCTCGGGCGGGACGCAATTGGGTGAAAGCGTGAGCAAGAGAACGCTGGATTTGCCTTTGATCAGCAAGTCGGCATCGGCCATCGACATCGTGCGGATATGCTGCGGGGGATGGGCACCGGCACGTTGGGGGTCGATAAACGGCCCTTCAATGTGCAATCCAAGATAGCCGGGCACGAAATCGGCGGCCATTTTTCCCGCCGCCAGCGTCTCGGCGAGAATATCCGCTGTGTCCGTGATCAAGGTTGGCAAGGCGTGCGTAGTGCCATATCGGCGATGCGCTTCGAGAATGGCGCTGATGCCTTTCACCGATGGCGTTTCATTCAGTAGCACGCCACCGCCACCATTAATCTGCGCGTCGATCAGGCCGGGCGAGAGAATACCGCCGCCCAGATCATGCTGCACAATACCGCGCGGCCGCTCTGCCACGGGCACGATACCGAGGATGGTTGCTCCATCGGTAACCAGCGCCGCATCGTCGATAAAATGCTTGCCGTCAAAGAGCCGCGCACCAAAAAAGACCTGTTTCATGACAATGTTCCACCTGCGAGCAGGATCGCGCCATCGGCAGCGTCGTGCAAGGCCAAAACGAAGAGGGGTTCGCCCTCCGCCTCTGATGTTTCCAGCATAAACCAAGGCTGCAAAGGCTCAGCAAGGCCACCGACCAGCGCAATTCGTGTGGCACCCAAGCGCCTTAAGGCCGCTCTCAAAGCGAGGAGGGAATGGACGGCTTGTTTGATGATGGGAAGCGCTACCGCATCGCCCTTTGCTGCATGGCCGAACGCAATGGGAGCCAAAGCGCCATAGTCAGATGCGCGTGCTTGCTTCGTCCATCGTGTGACGCCGGTCGGATCATGGTTGAATTTTTTCATGATCTGAAGCGTCATTTTTGTGGAGGGGATCAACCCATCGGCGGCTTGCACCGATTGGCGCAGGGTTTCCCAGCCAATGCGGGCGGCTGAGCCTTCATCGCTAATGGCAAAGCCGCGTCCGCCGATGCTGGTTTTGGTGCCCTTGATCATGGCAAAGCCTGCTGAGCCGGTGCCCGCGATAACCAGCCCGCCATCGGCACCCTTATGCGCGCCAAGGCATGCCGTTGCAGCGTCGCTATCGGTGGTTACGCTGGCATAGCCTTCAAAGGCGGTGCTGATCCGATCTGAATCTTCCATCGAGACAATGCCCGCTAGGCCAAGGCCGAGGCTGGTTTGGCGTCGGTCTACGGCGGTAAGCCCCGCCTTTGCTATGGCTTGGTCGATGGTTTCGCGGAGGGTCTTCAGCGCGCCTTCGGGATCGGCATGGACATTGGCGCTGCCGCCTTCAGAGAAAGCGAGTTCGGTGCCATCTGCCGCGCGGATCCGCACCCGGCATCGCGTGCCGCCGCCATCAACGCCGATGAAAAACCGGCCAGCGGCGGCCTTCATTTTGCTGCCGGAAAATCAAGCGCCAGATTCTCTTGCGTGTCCTCTGCTGTGGCGGTCGGATCGCGGTAATTGTCGATGTTTTTAAAAGCTTCGCGAAGGGCGCCGGACCAGCCTTTGGACAGCTTTTCAAAATAAGGATCATTCGCACTGATGCGACGCTGATAGGTAATTTCGAGCGAATCGCGCTCATACATCAACAGATCAATCGGCATGCCGACCGAGAGATTGGAGCGTAGCGTCGAGTCAAACGAGATCAGAATGACTTTGGTGGCTTCGCCCATGGTCATGTCAGGGCGGGCGACGCGATCCAAAATAGGCTTGCCATATTTGTGCTCGCCGATCTGGAAGAATGGCGTGTCTTTGGTCGCCTCAATGAAATTGCCCTCGGCGTAAATCTGGAACATGCGCGGCGGTTCGCCATGAATCTGACCACCGAGAATCATCGACGCGGCAAAGACGCCATTATTGGCCTCAAGCGCTGGACCATCGACGCGGCGTACTTCGCGGATGGCTTCACCCACCAGACGGGCCACTTGAAACATGGTTTGGACATTCAAGAGCGAGGCTTCGCCGCTCTCCACATTGGCGTCGATTTGTTCGTTCAAAAGGGATATTGCCGCCTGTGTCACGGCCAAATTCCCTGCCGACATCAGAACAAGCACGCGGTCGCCCTTGCGCTCCCAGACGTGCATTTTGCGAAACACGGCAATATTGTCGAAGCCCGCATTGGTGCGGGTATCAGACGCAAAGACAATGCCGTTATCAAGGCGTAGGCCGACGCAGTAGGTCATAAGTGTATCCGCTGTATGTGTGCGGATATCTTCTTACTGTTGACTTGCACCGACGACAACCTCGACTGTCATAGCCTCACCCTCCGCACCCCGCATCGTTCCCTTTATCGGAGCAGCGCCGGGGGCATCATAGCCGATGGCGAGCCTTACATAGCGCTCCGTCGGTGACACATTATTGGCCGCGTCAAAGCCGATCCAACCCAACTCATCAACAAAGGCTTCGGCCCAGGCATGGTGGGCAACCGATGAAATCTCATCCTCGACCAAGAGATAGCCGGTGACATAGCGCGCCGGAATGCCAAGAATGCGGGCGGCACCAATGAAAATATGCGCATGGTCTTGGCAAACCCCGCGCTTGGCTTTGAAGGCGTCGATCGCCGTTGTGAGCGAATGGGTGGCGTTCGTGTCATAGGCGACCGTGCCGTTGATCGCGTTCAATAGGGCATGGAGCGTGTCGAGGCGGTTTGCCCGCTTGCTGGCCCGGGCGAGGCTTTCAATGCCCGCCGAGGTTTGCGTCATCCCCGTTGGTCGAAGAAACACGCCCGGAGGCACCGCTTCTTGTGTAAAGCCTACAACACCCGCTGTATCGAAGGTTTCGATGACGCCATGGGCTAAGATGTCGAGATGATCGCTGGTGCCGGGCGGGGTGACGAGATCCACCTGATTGCCAAACGCATCGACATAATGCACGGCGCGATCAATCCCCTCAACTTCGATGGTCCAGTCGATCACGCGCTGGCTCTTGCCGCTTGGCGGCCTTAGCCGCAGCGATTGAACGGCGTGGTTGAACGCGCGGGAATAGCGATAGGCCGTGCGGTGGCGGATGGCGATCAGCATGTGATGTTCCGCAGTTTAGAGAAAATGATAATCTTCAGCGATATGGGCTGAGACTTGATTATTACGCTTGAGAAAGTCGTTCAGAAATTCGTGCAGACCCGATTGGAAGATCGCATCCATATGGCCGTTTTTTAGGTCATTCAAAATGGTACGCGCTTCCAGAAGGCTCGGCATCGGGCGGCCTACCATATCTGACAATCCCTCAAGCGAGCGCTCAATCCAGCCGTAACAGAAGCAGAAGGAGCGCGGCATTTCGGGCCGGAGGATCAGGAATTCGGCGACGTTCCAAGGCCGGTAGCGGTCTTTATAGACATGGCGATAGGACCGGTGCGCGGAGACGGAACGCAAAATGGTTTCCCATTGGAACGCATCGATATCACCACCCACGGTCTCATTGGTGGGCAAAAGGACGTAGTATTTCACGTCCAGAATGCGGGCCGTATTATCGGCGCGCTCGATAAAGGCGCCGAGCTGGCTGAAATGAAAGCCTTCATCGCGCAACAGCGTGCCGAGCATCGAGCCGCGAAAGAGTGCAGAGCGCTGGCGGACCCAATCGAGAAATTCCGGCAGCTTGCCCGAGCCGAGATCGGCCTGTTTGACGGAGGTAAAATCAATATAGGTGGAATTGAGCGCTTCCCACATTTCCCGTGTCAAAGCGGTACGAACGGCGCGGGCATTGTTGCGGGCGGTTTCCAAGCAGGAGCGGACCGAGGATGGATTATCGCGGTCAAACAGCAAGAAATGCTTCACCTTTTCGGAATTGATTTCTTTGTGGCGAGCGAGATAATCCTCATAACAGCCGGCGGCGATCAGCGTTGACTTCCAGTCTTCGCGGTGACCGAACCCGATATCCGGCGTCAACGAAATCCGATAGCCAACTTCGGTGAGCCGCGCGATGTTCTCGGCGCGTTCAATATAGCGTGACATCCAATAGAGGCTTGCAGCGGTGCGTCCGAGCATCGTTAGTCCTCCAAAACCCAAGTGTCTTTTGTGCCGCCGCTTTGGCTCGAATTGACGACGAGGGAGCCTTTTTGAAGGGCAACGCGCGTCAATCCGCCTGGCGTGATGCGGATTTTATCGCCGACCAGCACAAAGGGCCGCAAATCGACATGGCGCGGGGCAGAGCCTGCGCCGACATTCGACGGGCAGGTGGAAAGCGAAAGCGTCGGCTGGGCGATGTAATTGGATGGATTGGCTTTGATTTTCTTCTCAAATTCAGCGAGCTGCGCCTTGGTCGAATGCGGGCCAATCAACATGCCGTACCCGCCCGAGCCATGCACTTCTTTGACGACGAGCTCGGCCAGATGGTTCAACACATAGCCGCATTCATCCGCCATGGAGCAGCGATAGGTCGGCACATTCGAGAGAATGGGCTTTTCGCCGGTGTAGAACTCGATGATATCCGGGACATAGGCGTAGACCGCTTTATCATCCGCAATGCCGGTGCCGGGTGCGTTGACGATGGTGACACCGCCCGCCCGATAAAGGTCGAAGAGGCCGGGCACGCCGAGCGTCGAATTCGGATGGAAGGCTAAAGGATCGAGGAAATTATCGTCAACCCGGCGATAGAGCACATCAATCCGCTCTTTGCCGGTGACGGTGCGCATATAAAGCGCGCCATCTTCAATAAAGAGGTCGGAGCCCTGCACCAGCTCGACGCCCATTTGATCGGCCAGAAAGGAATGCTCGAAATAGGCGGAATTGAAAATGCCGGGGGTTAGAACGGCCAGAGTCGGGTCGCTTTTGCAGGCGGGTGGGGCCACACTTTCCAAGGTTTGGCGGAGCATTTCGGGGTAACGCTCGACGGGGGCGACGCGGTGGGCGGCGAAGAGCTCGGGGAAGAGATGCATCATCGCTTCGCGGTCTTCCAGCATATAAGAGACGCCCGACGGCGTTCTGAGATTATCCTCCAGCACAAAGAAGGCGTTCTCGCCGGTGCGCACAATATCGGTGCCGACAATGTGCGAATAGACTTTGCCGGGCGGATCAAACCCCATCATTTGCGGCAAAAACGCTTCATTGCCGATGATCAGATCGGCAGGCACGCGGCCCGCGCGGATAATCTCTTGCCGGTGATAGATGTCATATAAAAACAAATTGAGCGCGCGGACGCGTTGCTCGATGCCGCGCTCTAAGAAGCGCCATTCCTGCGCCGCAACCACCCGCGGGATGAGATCGAACGGGATGAGGCGTTCATTTGACGCGGTGTCGCCATAAACCGCGAAGGTAATGCCAAGGCGCCGGAAAATAGCGTCAGCTTCTTCCTGCTTGCGGGCCATGCCGCCTTTGGATTGCTGGTTCATCCATTCGGCGATTTTCGCGTAGGCTGGCCGGATTGTGCCATCTGCGTATCGCATCTCGTCGAAAAAGGCGGCCATCGTCGGTTTGCTGCCTTTTTGTGCGGCACCTGCCTGTTTGTTCATCGTCATACCCGCTTTAGCGACCTGAAACGCTACTGTGGCACGTTAAGAGCAAAAGCCAAGCCAGAAGATGAAAAGAGGGTTGGCATCGCTCCCTTTTTATCGGATGACGGTCTATAAGCGTTGACCTTTGGTGAGCGGAGCAATCGACATGGCGCGACAAAACGGTACCCGGAAGGTCAATGTCGGCACGCGGCAATTTACGATTCTTGGCGGACGCCAAGCCACCTTCCTTGACCTGTATCATAACAGTCTGGCGATCTCCTGGCCCCGCTTCTTTGTGGTTGTGGCAGGTGTGTTCGCCCTCACCAATATGATTTTTGCTTTGCTCTATTGGCTGGGCGGAGACGTGATCGCCAATACGCAAGGCGGCAGTTTGGCCATGCTGTTTTTCTTCAGCGTCGAGGCTTTATCGACCGTTGGCTTTGGCGATATGCATCCGACAAATTATTACGGGCACACCGTTGCAAGCGTCGAAAATTTCTTCGGCTTGTTGTTTGTGGCCGTCACAACAGGTGTGATGTTTACCCGCTTTGCCCGGGCACGCGCCCGTTTCATGTTCGCCAAGCACCCGGTGGTTTCGCTGTTTAACGGCAAGCCAACCTTGATGGTTCGCATCGCGAATGAACGGCACAACACGGTGAGCGATGCCTCCGCGCGGCTTTGGGTGTTGAAGGATGGCAAATCGACAGAAGGCCAGAGTTTTCGCCGGTTTATTGAATTGAAACTCGAGCGGGTAGAAAATCCTGTCTTTGTGCTGTCATGGACTTTGTTCCATGTCATTGACGAGACTTCGCCGCTTTATAAGGTGAGGGACGCGAAGGAGCCGAATGTTTCGACCTTGATTGTCTCACTTTCCGGCTATGACGAGAACATGGCGCAAGAGGTTCGGGCGCGGCATTGGTACAATATGCATGATATTCGATGGAATCATCGCTATGCCGACATTCTGGAGTCGGGTCCGGACGGGGATACCTTATTGAATTATGATCACTTCCATGAGTCTCATCCCGATACGCCCTTATAAGACCGAAGGAGCCTTTTATGACCGACCATTTTAAATTCTATATTGACGGCGCCTGGGTCGATTCTGTGGCGCTCAATCCATTTGACGTGATTAATCCGGCGAATGAGGAAGTCTGTGCGCGGATTTCATTAGGCTCGGTTGCCGATGTTGATCGGGCGGTAGTTGCCGCGCGTGCGGCGTTCGAGAGTTTTTCCCAGACGACCCGCGAAGAGCGCATTGTGCTGCTGTCGCGGGTGTTGGATGTCTATAAACGCCGCGAGCAGGAAGTCGCTGATGCGATGACCTTGGAAATGGGCGCGCCGAAAGAATTCGCTATGGTGTGGCAGGCGGGCTCCGGCACGGCGCATCTTGAATCGACCATTGAAGTGCTGAAAACTTACGAGTTCGAGCGATTGCAGGGCTCAACCCTAGTTGTCCATGAGGGCATCGGTGTCGTGGGCATGATCACGCCTTGGAATTGGCCGATTAATCAGATCGTCTGCAAAGTGGCCCCAGCCTTGGCTGCGGGCTGCACGATGGTGCTGAAACCCTCTGAAATTGCGCCGCTTTCGGGCGTCGTGTGGGCCGAGATCATGCATGAGGCGGGCGTGCCGAAGGGTGTGTTCAACCTCGTGCAAGGTGACGGGCCAACCGTTGGCGCAGCCATTGCGGCCCATCCCGGTATTGATATGGTTTCGTTCACGGGCTCGACGCGGGGCGGCATTGCGGTTGCCAAAGCGGCGGCCGATACGGTGAAGCGCGTGGCGCAGGAGCTTGGCGGCAATTCGGCCAATATTCTGCTCGATGACGCCGATTTTGAATCCGCAGTGACCAATGGCGTTGCCGGTTGCTATCTGAATTCCGGCGAGAGCTGCGATAGCCCGCAGCGTATGCTGGTGCCGCATCACCGGATGAACGAGGCGATGGCGATCGCCAAGAAAGCGGCCGAATCCTATGTCGTGGGAGATCCGAATGATCCCAAGACGACGCTTGGACCATTAATCTCCAAGCCGCATTGGGAAAAGGTTCAAGGCCTGATCAAAATGGGCATTGAGGATGGCGCGACTTTGGTGACCGGTGGTCTGGGATTACCGGAAGGGCTTAATCGTGGCTATTTCGCGCGGCCGACCATTTTTGGAAATGTGACGCCCGCGATGCGGATTGCCAATCTCGAAGTCTTCGGCATGACGATGGTGATCATCGGCTATAAGGACGAGGATGAGGCGGTCAAAATTGCTAACGATACCGAATATGGCCTCGCAGGCTATGTGCAGTCCGGCAATCTTGATCACGCGCGGAAAATTGCGCGCCGGTTGCGGGTAGGGGCGGTACAGATCAATTATCCGGCCTTTGACCCCTATTCGGCGTTTGGCGGGTATAAGCAATCGGGCAATGGCCGCGAATATGGCGCATTCGGTCTGCATGACTATCTCGAAACGAAATGTCTGATTGGCTATAATTGAGCTGATCTAAAAGGAAGAGCCCTATGAGCAAGGCAACGGTCTTTATCGACGGCGAGGCAGGTACAACCGGCTTAGGCATTGCTGAGCGTCTCGCGCATGTCGCTGGCATCGAGGTGAAAAGCATCGATCCAGCGCATCGCAAAGACCCAAAGGCGCGTCAGGCACTCATGGCGGAAGTCGATGCCATCGTGCTTTGCCTGCCGGATGACGCGGCGATTGAGGCCGTAGCCTTGGCTCAGGAATTGGGTGCGAATGCCCCGCGCATTCTTGATGCGTCTACCGCGCATCGGGTAGCGCCCGGTTGGGTGTATGGCTTTGCCGAATTGCACCCCACCCAGCGCGATATGATTGAAGGCGCGCATTTTGTTACCAATCCGGGCTGCTATCCGACCGGCGGCATCGCGCTGATCCGGCCCTTGGTGGATGCCGGCTTTATTCTGGTGGATTATCCGATCAGCGTGAATGCCGTGTCCGGCTATTCGGGCGGGGGAAAGTCGATGATCGAGGCTTATGAAGCCGGTAAAGCGCCGAATTTCGAGCTTTACGGCTTGGGCCTTGCGCATAAGCATGTTCCGGAATTGCAGACTTATTCCAACCTCACGCAGCGGCCGATTTTTGTGCCCTCGGTTGGCAATTTCCGGCAAGGCATGTTGGTAAGCGTGCCGCTGCATCTCGATGCGTTGGATGGCAAGCCAACGGGCGCTGATCTCCATGCCGCTTTGGTGGAGCGCTATGAGGGCTGCGAGCTGGTGCGCGTAGTACCGATGGATGATGCGAGTGTTAAGGCAGAAAGGCTTGAGGCTGAATCGTTGAACAATACCGATAAGCTCGAATTGCGCGTTTATTCAAACGAAAGCGCGCGGCAGGCGGTGCTGGTGGCGAAACTCGATAATCTCGGCAAGGGCGCGTCAGGGGCTGCGGTGCAGAATTTGAAGCTGATGCTTGGCGTGGCGTGATCCCGACGCTTTTGGTGTTAGGTCAGGGTCAGACATCGTTTGGCACATCAAAATGGCAAGGTGGTTCGCCCGCCTGATAACGTTGCCATGTCATAGCATAAATATGGTCGAACTGACGCGCCATGCGTTTGGCGTCGAACAAGCGAGCATTTGGCAACGCGTCCGCGAGCGCTTGTTTATGTTGGGCTAATTCCGTTGGTTCACGGGCCAATCGGATCGCGGTTTCGATATAGTCGTCAGCTGTCGTCACAATCAATTCGGTAGGCCCGACGGCCCGGATCAAGGACTCACTCAGCCGACCTTGCGCCGTGCAACCTTGTTTGGTGAGAACCGGCAGACCTGCAGAAAGCGCGTCGGTTGTGGTTGTCGCGGCACTGAAGGTAAACGTATCCAAAAACAAATCCGCCAACCGGTGCCGGTCAATATGTGAACTTTTGTCGGGCGTTCGTTGAGCCATCACGAGGCGATTGGGGTCAAGACCCCGATCTGCCGTCATTTGGCGTAAGGTGTTCATTGATTCCGGCGTTGGCCCCGCCGTGAACCAGAGTACACTATCCGGAATTTCTGACAAAATTTTAGTCCAAATATCAAATACTTCCTGATCTATTTTTAACCAGTTACCGAACACACAGAAGACAAAGCCCTTTTCCGGCAACCCTTCGTTGGCTCGTGAAGGGAGGATTGGGGACAATGCCAATTTCTCGCCGCATTGAAACGCATCGGCCAACCGAATTAACGGGCCATTGCCTTGATCGCGTTCGGCATCAGGGACGATCACGCGATCAACAATCGTGTAATCAAAAAACGGTGCGGGACTTCCGGCCAGCGATTGAAGCCAGTGGATTTGTATCCGCGCGGGCCGCGTTGCCAACACTTCCGGGCGCCCGCCATGCAGATAGCCGTCAAGATCGATCAATACATGCAGATCATCTGCTCGGATTAGCCGGGAGAGTTCGCGATCTGACAGGTTTCGACAGTCTCGGTATTGATCTGCGGTGGCTTGGATCCGCTGACCATATAAGTCGACATCTACCGTAGGGGCTTGTTGGTGCAAGCTGTATAAAAAAAGTTCGGCTGTTTCGTGCCCATGCGCCTCGAAAAAGACCGAGAGCAATTGGCCGATCGGGTGATTGCCAAAATTATAAGAGAGGTAGCCGACGCGGAGTTTGCCGGGTCTGGTAGGCGGGTGCAGAATGGTGGGTGGAAAATTCGCCGCAATCTGGTTGCCAAGCGCCCGATGGACCTTCAAGAGATCGCGATCTTTGATGCCGTAATAGGGAAAGAGATAGGTGAAGCGCCTGAGCGCATTGCGTTCGGCTTCGTACCACCGTTCAGGGGCATCATCGGGCAGGGAAAGGGAAGTTGCTTCGTCCACAAGGGCAAGAACATGTGGCCTTAGGTCCAATCGGCCAGTACGTCCGACAAGTGACATATAGGAGGCCAGCCGCATTTCAAGCCGTCGGGGCGGGTCCAAGACGATACTGCGTTGGGCCGCCTCTAAGGCAGAATCAAGCTGTCCGAGCCGATCGAGAGCGATCGCTTTGTACGTCAGCCCTTGGATATGATCGGGATTCCGAATCAAAAAGGCGTCAATCAGCACCATCGCATCGGCTGGTCGATTAATTTCGATCAATAACGACGCCAAATTTTCAAGAGCTGGAAGGGAATCGGGGTTGGCGGCCAATAGCCCGCGATAGAGATGTTCGGCTTCCGGATAACGCCGTTGGCTCATGCAGAGATTGGCGAGCGTAAACACGGGCAGGGGGTTTTTGGGGTTGCGCCGGATGGATTCCCTTAACATCGCCTCGGCTTCGCCCACCCGCTGGTCTGCCCTCAGGGCCACGCCAAGATCGGCATAAATATCCGGATTTTCAGGATTAAGGCGCATGGCAGTGCGGAAGTAATCGACGGCCTCAGGATAGCGCCGCTGGCGATAGAGCGTGGCGCCTGAAAACATCCAGGCTTTGACATCCAGAGGGTTCTCGCGGAGGTAGCCCGCAAGGGCAGTGCTGGCTTCCACGAGGCGTCCGGCTGCGAGATGGGCGTTGGCCAATTCGATTTTTTCGTTCATGAAAGATCTGGCTACTTCACAAGGATGGTCAAGGATTCATACCGATAACTTCGGTCGATATAACCTATAATGACGTTAGGGAAGTTAAAAAATTATGGCCCTTTATTTTGCGTTCGGTGTGATGATCGATCCCGTCCAAATGGCTAGCCATTGTCCGCACGCAAGGCTAATCGGGCAGGGTCGATTGCCACGTCACCGTTTGATGATCCTGTCGGAAGGGTATGTAACGCTTGTTCGCGATCCTCGTCGAGAGGTGTTGGGCGTTGTCTATGATGTCCCATTTGGCGAAATGACGGGATTGGATCGTTTAGCTGGACGGGCGCAGAAGATCAATCAACCAATCATTATGTCAGGTGGAGCAAAACGGGCTCTGCTTCATGTCGCGCCAGTGGCGGGTGCGACGCCCTCGCCGGACGATCGACGTCGCCTCGCCCGCGCAGCCCGCGCAGCCGGCCTACCAGACTCGTATATCCATGAAATCGAACATGGCGAGCCAGCGCCGCGAAAGCCCGGCAGCCCTTTGTTTACAGCACCTCGATCGACGCTCCAACGTGGATAGGCCCAAAGATGCCGCTAAACGATGCCTTAAGCGCCGCATCGGCATCCTCCATGGTCAGAGGCAGGCCGAGATCAACGAGACTTGTCACGCCGTAGCGCTGCTCCGCGATGCCGCAGGGAACGATGCCGCTAAAATGCGTCAAATCGGGTTCCACATTCAGGCTGATGCCATGGAAGGTTACCCAACGGCGAACACGGATACCGATAGCTGCGATTTTATCCTCGAAGCCCGCCCCTTTTTCGGGCCGTTTGACCCAGACACCGACCCTATCCTCGCGACGTTCTCCAGTTACATTAAAGAAGCTTAACGTCTTGATGATCCATGATTCGAGCGCCATGACGAATTGACGAACATCTTGTCCCCGCCGCGATAGGTCTAGCATCACATAGGCCACGCGTTGTCCGGGGCCATGATAGGTATATTGACCGCCGCGACCCGTCGAATGGATGGGAAATTTAGCCTCTAGAACATCATCGGCGTTAGCGGATGTACCGGCGGTATAAAGCGGCGGGTGTTCTACCAGCCAGATCACTTCCGCCTCCCGGCCTTCGTGGATGGCTGCAACGCGCGCTTCCATCCATGCCGTGGCGGTTACATAGTCGGTCAGGCCCGGCGTAACGCGCCATTCCACGGTTGCCCGGTCGGCGCGGGCGAGGGGGGTAAGGGATGTTTGGGTGCGACGCATCTTTACCTGATCTTAACCAAGAAATACGAGAGTGACATTGAAAACAAAATAGGAATAGCGATGAAGGTCGACGGTGTCCTCGTTGATATTACGGCAGTGCTTGGTTCGCGTCAGATGACTGTTCGGGAATTCATTCATATTGAGCAAGGGGCTATTATTCCGCTTGATCCATCTTCGAGTGAGCTTGTTGAAATTCAGGCCAACGATCTTTTGATTGCGCGGGGCGATGTCGTCGTCAAGGGTGATCGTATTTTGATTGAGATATCGGAACGGGTAAAGGCAGCGGGATAAAATCGCGATAATGACCTATCGGTGCTTGTCGCTGGTCAATCCATCTGTTACAGAACCGCCTCGTTCGGGGGAATAAATGCCCTTTGGAATGTTCCGCGGCCATGGCGGAATTGGTAGACGCGCTAGCTTGAGGTGCTAGTGGGGAGACCCGTGGAGGTTCGAGTCCTCTTGGCCGCACCATTCTGCTACCCAGGTGAGGGTAGCCGTGTGTTTTGTTAAGCGAAGAGAAACATACCAACGGCCCTAGCGGGCAGGGTTCTCTAAGCTTCAAAGCGCATGTTGAACGACGAATAGGTGGAAATAAATCTGCCCGAATTCATTAGCAATCAAAGCATTTATGCCTGAAGCGAACAATTTTAATGTTCGAATTGCAATTATTTTCAATTTCATCGTGCTGATTAGTTCTATGGCGCAAAACGCGTTGTTGATCGGGCTCATTTTTGAGTGGCGTTCATTAGGGGAACATCGATGGGGAAATTGATTAAATGTGGGGCTATGTCGCCGTCCCAAGGAGCTGATTATTTTACTATTCTGGGTATGGGGGCCTCGGTTGGCAGGGAGGCTGCCCCGGATCGGGTGACGGCTCACAAATGGTTCAACATTGCAGCCGCTTATGGGTCTAGTGAAGCAGCAGCGCTTCGAGCAGAGCTAGCTCGGGAAATGACACGGGAAGAACGAGCCGCCGCGCAGCGTCTGGCACGGGAATATTTAGGCGCCCTGTCGTGAGTTCAGCCAATTCCGCTGCTCCTGCACAGCGGAATTGAAAACGTCGTAGAGAATCTCTTGTCATTTCCCTCGTCATCGGGCATATCGGTGGCGTTGCGGAGAGGTGGCTGAGAGGCCGAAAGCACTCGGTTGCTAACTGAGCGAACCCTAACCCGGTTCCGTGGGTTCGAATCCCACCCTCTCCGCCAGCGAACCTTTTCAAGCTGTTGAAATAAAAGACTTTTTTTGACCGATCTGCGGACTGGCCCCAATCTCGGCCCCAATTTCATCTGAGCTTCACCCTTTGGCGCTGAGAGTGCTGTTCTGCCTGGACCCCAAGAATGGCCTAAGGGCCTGGGTGAGGTACGCAACGCCGATTTTCGAACCGTAGTTGGTCCATTCACTGAAAATATTCCGGGGACCCTGCTACCACCGCCCCCAGAAAATTTTGTCACTGGTCCCGACGCTTCGTCTGCCGCCCCCTGCGAGGGAGCTCGCCATTGAACCGCCGGCATGCCTTCACCTCCAAAATCGTCCCGATGAATAGATTGGCCCATTTGGATGCGCGCTTTGATGAAAGGGAGCAACCGGCGGGTGGAGAAATGATTGGAGGTCTGGGCTGTCGGAGAACTCCCGAAAGCGGTTCGCGATAAGCGCCTCCCGGGCATGATTAATAGACTCAAAATCCAACTCATCAAAAATCCCGCCCGTATCACTTATGAAATTAATCCGCGCACGACCGTTATCGTCCTCAGATATCAATGCCCAGTTTTGTTGGAGAAAATCGACTACTTTGACCCAGTATTCGGCGATACCAAAATCTATTTTTAGATTATCCATGATAGATCCTCATCGAAGTTCGGGGAACTGCCTTAACTGCCCAAAGATACAATTCAATTCGGCACTTTGCCGTTCTCGTTAACCACGAAGACATCACGGACTTCCAGAGTCCGTGCGAAATAATCATATCGGCCACTGATCATTGTGAAACGCGGGTTGCGGACGATAATCTCGACGTCCTTTCCCTCTTGGTCCTTCAGTGCTCCCAGAATGTCTTCGGGGCTTTTCACCGTCACGCCATCAATTGAGAGGACTTGATAGCCTTCGCGAAACTGCGCTTGCTCGGCAACCGAGGCGTCATCTAGAAATTGGACCCACATGACGGTTGGGTCGTACCCAGTCACCGTAGACCGGCCAATGACCATGCCTGACACGTGCACGCCCAATCGCTTCAACTGATCACGTTTTGTCAGGGCAGCGAGTTCAACGGTTTTGACTTCTTTGCCCCGACGAATCTGCACTTGAACGGGCCCGCCGCCACGGAAATAGCTGACGAACCGCGTCGAAAACCGAGCTGTTTCGTCCCCATTCACGGCGAGTATACGGTCGCCTGCCTTCAGTAGCTCTGACCAATCCCCATCTGACTGCGCTACCACGAGTTCCCGTTCTTTTAGGGTGGTCGCAAAAGTGATCGGAAGGACTGGAGGCGAAGGATCTTTGCCCTGCTTGTTGATTTTCACCCAGAACTGAGCCGGTTTTTTCACCGAGAAGTGAGCCACCTCTGATTATGGATTTCGGTTCATGCTTGGGTCAAGGGCGGGTTTCACTCCTTCTTTTTTCGGGCTGCTGCGGCTGAGCTGGCCTTGAATCGGAAGCTTTCGTTGCCGGTTTCCAAGATGTGGCAGCGGTGGGTAAGACGGTCGAGCAATGCGGTGGTCATCTTTGCATCCCCGAAGACCGTTGCCCATTCGCTGAAGCTGAGGTTGGTGGTGATGACA
>CAIUPE010000032.1 GCA_903900975.1 uncultured Hyphomicrobiales bacterium
CTGCGTTCGACGAGATCACACCACAACGAATTAAACACGTTCAGGATCGCTTGAACGGCAGACCAAGACGTGTCTTAGATTACCACACGCCGAACGAAGCGTTCACCGCACTCGTTGCATTAGATCCTTGAGACCACCTTCTTAAATAAACTCAATAAATTCGCTTTATGTTGTCAAAGGCGTCGAGTTCGATTAATGGAGTATAAGTAATGAGTAAAGCATTAGAATTAGTCATTTTCGAAAATTTTCCAGATAAAGTAAAAAATCTAATTAATTCAGGGTATCAATCCTTCATCGTTGACCAAGAATACATCGGAAAAGATTTACGACAGCTTGGGTTTGATACGGAAATAAATCGCTGCGAAGCAAAGGATATCGCTGCGATAGCCGCAATCGAAAATTGTAAAGTTTGGACTCGCATCAACAGCTTTGGTGTGCATACGAAAGATGAGATCGATAACGCCATTCGTAACGGCGCCCACGTCATTATTTTGCCGATGGTTCGCTCCTTGGATGAAGTGCATCAGTTCCTTCATTATGTAGATAAACGATCTGAGACATGCGTTATGATCGAAACGCAGCAGGCGGTTACGATGGCATCGGAACTTGAAAAGACATCCACAGACTCGTTCTATTTTGGATTGAACGACTTCGCAATTGCCACAAACAGCAACAATATCTTCCAACCGATTCAAGACGGCGTTCTGGAGCGCACAAGACGTTTGCTTAAAACAAAGCGATTTGGCTTTGGCGGCCTAACCCATGCCGCACTCGGTAAACCTATTTCTTCCCTCCGAATAGTAGAGGAATTGGAGCGGCTTGATTGCAGCATAACATTCTTGCGCCGATCGTTTAAAAGAGACCTTTCGAAATTCTCGGCAAAAGAAATTTTGGAGAGTATTCAAGATGCTTGGGACCGTACTTCAATGCGATCCAATCTCGAGAGAAGCAAGGATATAGCCGCCTTTCGAGATATTATTGCAAGTATGTAAATAATTGGCTGTTTGTTTTTGAATTCATGATCAGAAGAAACAATAAAATCGAATTTTTTCCAGATTATGCTTATTTAAGTGATAAAATCATACTTTAAGCGTCAAAGATACGGCATAAGCAGGCGAGCGATCGCGTCGCGATAGCATCCGAAAACGGAACGACTTTCCCATTCTTTGCGATGGATTAGATGCAAACCGGCATGGAGCAAACTGGCGTTCAGGTATTTGGCCAAGCCCGTGTCATAGGCTTCCATCGCAATCTCGAAATTAAGACGTAAACTCCGAATATCCCAGTTCGGACTGCCGATGAGCACCCATTCTTCATCGATGGTCATCCATTTGGAGTGATCAAATGGAGGTGCCGATTGCGATAAGCGGCATCCGGAAATCAGCAGTGGTCCGATATGGGCATTCATGGCCCAACCGACGAGCAACTTATTGTTTGTCGCCGGAAATATTATATGAACGTCAACGCTCTTAAGGGCTGCAATTTGAAGTGCTGTGATGATCGACTCATCCGGCAAAAAATAAGGCGTCATGATACAAATGGAATGACGGGCACAAGAGATTGCCGATAAAAGAACGTAAACCAACTGATCGGCTTCTTGATCAGGCCCCACCGTAATGATCCGTGCGGATCGGCCCGCTGCATGATCAGGGCTCACCTGAGCCGGGGGATGGGGCAATATTTCATTGGTGGCAAACTGCCAATCCGCTGCAAAATCGTGCCATATTTGCTCGACCACGGGACCTTCAATGAGGAAATGCGTATCGCGGACCAATCGACGACGATCGGAACCCTTTATATTTTCGGAACCGATATTGAGCCCGCCTAAATACGCTACACGGCCATCAATAATCAGGCTTTTCTTATGGAGCCGCAAATTCAAAAAGGGCATTTTCCACGGGACGAGCGAGTGAAGGAAGCGCGCAACCGGTATGTGCTTTTCGCGAAGGTGCCAATAGGCAGCCGAACGCAAAAAGCCGCCGCCAATCCCGTCGATCAGGACGCGAACCAACAATCCCTTCTGCTGCGCGCGGGCCAATGCATCGATAAAATCGCGCCCCACAGCATCGTCACGAAAAATATAAGAACTCAACAATACGGCTTTCGTTGCCTTTTCGATATCCGCCAACATGGCCGGATAAGATTGGTCGCCAGAACGCAAGGGAGCAATGGTTGCCGCGGTCGACAAGTCTAGGCCGGTAATCCGACCGATAGCTTGCTTTAGACCACCATAATGACCTTCAAGCTGCGTCTCTTCGGTCTTTGAAAGGTGCGTTTTGTGGAAGGCCGAAAGCAATCGCTTCGCTCGTCGGGTTATGCGATTGACGCCAAATACAAAATAGAGGGCAGCGCCTAAAATCGGGCTGAGCCAAGCAATTCCAATCCAACCGATCGCGGACGAAATATCTCGCTTATAACGCAACACGTGAAGCGTCACGATGATACCCAAAACTAGGTGGCATGCGAACGCGATAAGCCCGACATCAATTCCGTAGAACGTGGTTTTCCAAAAAGTCATCGATACCCCGATCTGATAGGATATAGCGTCCAAAACGGAACCTAGCGATTTCGGACGTTCCCCGTTTGGGGGCATAATACTCCTTTATTTTGAAGCAAACCTCCCCCCAAAGTAAAAAATCAAACCCGCCACTTAAAGGATGGCGGACCTGCTCAATCCGCCCTATGAATCGATGGGTAAACGTTTGATGTCGGAAGGGGGTTTTTAGCATGCTACGGGTTCATTTTCATGGTGCGTGCCGGTCTGTCACGGGATCTTGTTACCTTCTCGAACACGAAAATACGCAAATCTTGATTGATTGCGGGATGGTACAGGGTTCTAAGACCGAAAAGGAACTTAACTACCGTGCTTTTCCGTTCCGCCCTGCAAGCGTCGACGCCTTGTTATTGACCCACGCCCATATAGATCATAGCGGTCTGATCCCTAAATTGGTCAAAGACGGTTTCGAGGGGCCCATCTTTGCGACCGGCGCAACAGCTGATTTATGTTCCATCATGCTACCTGACTCCGCACACATCCAGGATATGGAAGTCAAACAGCTCAACCGGCGTAACGCGCGGCGCGGTGAAAAGGTTGTTGAGCCGATCTATTCGATGGAAGATACCGAAAAAAGTCTAACGCAATTCAAGCCTGTCCATTTTGGCAAATGGGTCGATGTCGCCAAAGGATTTCGCGCCCGGTACTGGGATGCCGGACATCTGCTCGGGTCCGCTTCGATCGAGATTGAAGCCGTTTCATGCGACGGGAAAACAACCCGCCTGCTATTTTCCGGCGACATCGGTTCAAATACCAAACTTTTCCACGATCATCCCGATGCCCCGAAAGGCGTTGACCATTTGATCTGCGAGTCAACCTATGGCGATGTCGACCGTCACGATGGCAGCTTAGAATCGCGTCGCCAATTGCTGTTGAATGAAATCCTGCTGGCGCATAAAAGCGGTGGTCCCTTGATCATTCCGTCCTTTGCCGTCGAACGGACACAGGAATTGCTCGTCGATATTGTTGATCTCATGGACAGTGGGGCATTTCCCCAAACGGCAATTTTTATTGACTCGCCTCTGGCATCTCGCGCCAGCGATGTATTCTCAGCCCACGCCAATGAGCTGGAACATGGCAAAGATCTCGAGCGCGCGATGCGCCATCCAATGTTACGTTTCACGGAAAGCACGGATCAAAGTAAGGCCATCGCAAAAATCAGTGGGTTCCATATTATCATGGCCGCCAGTGGTATGTGCGACGCAGGCCGCATTCGCCACCATCTGAGCAACTGGCTCTGGCATCACGAATGCGTTGTGTTACTCGTGGGCTTTCAGGCCAAAGGCACGCTTGGTCGCATTCTGCAAGAAGGCGCTCAGCGGGTGCGCATCATGGGTGACGAAATTCAGGTCCGTGCCAGTATCCGTTCGCTCGATATCTACTCCGGCCATGCCGATGGATCGGAACTCGTCGCTTGGGTCGAAAGCCGCAAGCCCATCGGCGGCAATATTTTCCTTGTCCATGGCGAAGAGCGCGCGATGACAGCAATGCAAGCCCGCATCGAGGCCCATTTTGATCCGACCAAAATCATTTTGCCAACACTAGACGAAGCCTTTGATTTAGGACCCACCAAGGCCTCCGCCGTCGAGACCGGCATCAAGGTCCGATTGCTTCCCGAGCATGTTGCCCATCACGATTGGCACAACGATTTATCCAGTCTTATCCTCGACCTCGGTGAGGCCCTCAGAAACGAGGCAGATGAAAAGGGCCGGGCTAGGCTAATCCGCCGCATGCGGCGGGCCCTCGAAGCAAGCGATAGCGCACCCACGACCTCACACTCAGCACAATAGCCATGTCAACCGACGAACAACTCACCTCGCCCAGCTACCGTATCGCCACACTTGATCAGGACTTTCTGATGAGCACACCGATGCGGGGCGTTCGCTTCCTGCTCGAATATGCGCATGCCGAGGAGATCTTGCATCAAGCAGGCGTACGCTCGACGATTGTTGTTTTCGGCTCGGCACGCTCCCGCGAAGATGGCCCCGGGCGTGAGCCCTTCTGGTATCAGGAAGCCCGATCATTCGGTCGGATCGCCTCCGAGCGCGGTGGGGCATTACAGCCGGAAGGCAAACACCATGAACACGTGATTGCGACCGGCGGCGGACCTGGCCTAATGGAGGCCGCCAACCGGGGCGCGCACGAGGCGGGTGCTCCTTCCATCGGGTTCAATATTACGCTGCCACATGAGCAATATCCGAACAGCTACTGCTCGCCCAACCTCACCTTCCGCTTTCATTATTTTGCGATGCGTAAAATGCATCTGGTGATGCGCGCCAAGGCCTTGGTTGTCTTCCCGGGTGGCTTTGGCACCTTGGATGAGCTTTTTGAAATTTTAAATCTTAAGCTCACTGGAAAATTACAAGCCTTGCCAATTGTCCTCTTCGATGAAACTTATTGGCGAAATATTATTAACTTCGACGTATTGGTCGAAGCCGGCATGATTCGGCCGGAAGATTTGGCGCTGCTAGCCTTCGCCAATAGCGCGGAGGAAGCTTGGCAGTTGTTGCTGCACCAAGGGTTGAGCGTTTATCCGAACCGCGAAGCTGAGCCTAACCGCTAGTGCTCTCACCCGCATTAATGGAGCTTAGACAAATCTTTCGCTTTGGCGAAGGCTTTGGCAAAGGCCTCCAAGGTCAAGGAACCATCCGGACGAGCCTTCGACGTCAAAGATTGCAGCTGGGCATCGGATGGCAATTGTCCTTGGCTTTGCTCGCGCGCAGCCTTTAACGCATTCATGAGGTCACGCGGCGGCAGTTTGGCCATAAAATCCATCCTCGAACAGGAAGAGATCGAAAGTCTATCATGATGAACACCGATATAAAAAGGCGCGCTATCGGCCATTATATACGGATTTCGTTCGCTTGGACGTCTTGTAGTGGATAAAATTTCACCTATATCGAGGCCGATCGTGAACATCCAAAAGGGTAAACAATGACTGCGAAAGCCAAATCTACCTCGGAAAACCATTCCTTTCAGGCTGAGGTTGCTCAACTTCTGCATCTCATGGTGCACTCCATCTATTCGGAAACCGATATTTTCTTGCGCGAATTGATTTCGAACAGCTCCGACGCTTGCGACAAGCTGCGCTATGAAGCCCTTGATAAGCCGGATCTGATGGCCGGGGGCCGGGAACTCGCCATTACGCTTCGACCTGATAAAGTGGCCCACACCCTAACCATTGCCGACAATGGCATCGGCATGAGTCATGACGAATTGATTGATAATTTGGGTACCATAGCGCGGTCGGGAACCCGTGCCTTCATGGAACGTATCCAGCAAGCCCAAGAGGCCAAACAGGGCAAGGATGGCGGCCAATTGATCGGCCAATTCGGTGTTGGCTTTTATGCCGCCTTCATGGTCGCCGATCGCATTGACGTCATCAGCCGGCGCGCCGGAACACAAGAGGCATATCACTGGGCATCCACCGGAGGCGATGGCTTTACCGTTAAGCCCGCCGATGCGGCGAGCGTGGCCGATCTCGTCCATGGCACCCGGATCACTCTCCATTTAAAAGAGGACGCGCTCGGCTACCTCGAGGCCGACGCGATTGAACGGATCGTCGGGCGCTACTCCGACCACATCCAGTTCCCGATCCTGCTGCAATCCGACGCCGATACCTCCAGGCAAATCAACAAAGCAAGCGCCTTGTGGCAACGCTCGAAATCCGATTTAACCGATGACGATTACAAGGAAGCCTACCGCACGCTCTGTAATGCCTATGATGAACCCGCCCTCACATTGCATTACAAAGCGGAGGGGCGTCAGTCCTATGCAGTGATGGTGTTTGTTCCATCGACCCGACCATTCGATCTCTATGATCCCAATTTCAAGAGCGGCTTGAAACTCTATGTCCGCCGCGTTTTTATTGCCGACAATGCCGCGCTACTGCCTAATTATCTACGCTTTGTCAGCGGCGTCGTCGATAGCGAGGACCTTCCCCTCAACATCTCGCGCGAGATGCTGCAAAACAACACCCAATTGGCCCAGATCAAAAAGGCCATTACCGGCCGCATCCTGTCCGAATTAACGAAGACGGCCGAAAACGCGCCCGAGTCCTATCAGAAAATCTGGGATACGTTTGGCGCAACCATCAAAGAAGGCCTGTATGAGGACCGTGAACGCAAGGACGAACTTCTGCCCTTGATGCGGTTTGCAACCACCAAAGGCGAGAACATACGCTCGCTAAAGGATTATGTGACGGACCTCAAAGAAAGCCAGACCGAAATCTATTATCTCGTTGGCGACAGCATCGACCGTCTGAAGGCTAATCCGAAGCTCGAAGCCGCTAAGGCGCGCGGCGTCGAGGTGCTCTTACTGACCGATCATGTCGATGCCTTTTGGACCTCGGCTATGATGGATTTCGAGGGCAAAAAGCTGACCTCGCTTAGTCAGGGCAATGTCGATCTGGGCCTTATTCCTTTGCTCGAACCCTTGGCGGAAACTTCCGCCGACGATGCGCAAGCCAAAGATCAGGACGCGGCCACCCTTGCCGCGCTGAAGGCAACCTTGGGCGATCGGGTGTCCGATGTGCGCGCCTCTACCCGTCTTACCGATAGTGCAGCCTGCCTTGTTGCGGACGGGTTCGGATTTGATCGCGAATTAGAACGCCTACTGGCGCGCCAAAACAAAGGAATGGGAACAAAGCCCGTCCTTGAGGTCAATCTGCGGCACCCGCTCGTTAAAGCAGCCGGCCTTGCCCAGCCGGAGGAGCAGGCCGATCTCGCCTTTATTTTGCTCGACCAGAGCAAAATCGTCGACGGCGAAGTTCCCGATGATCCTGCAGCTTTTGCCGCTCGCCTCAACCGACTGATCCTGCGAGGGATGGCTTAATGCGCCAATAGACCCCTAGTGGGCGCGCCGGATGCAATACGGCGCGCCCTATGCCTTAATAATGAGATACTTTTTTATAATACGATAATCAAAAAAAGGTGTTGTTTGGCATTATTGCGCAAGGACTTTTGTCTTATTGACTTCGTTCTGGAAATTTAGACTTGCGCAAAGAGACTTAGCCTATATCTCATGATGTTTTCTAACAAAAAGCGTTCGAACCAGTCTTAAATCGACACCCAGTTGGACAAGTTAATGCTGAATTAAATAAAGAAAAATTTCCTATTATTATGGTCAGGAAAGGTGGCTCGGTTTGTTTGAACAGTCTGTTAATTTCCATGCAAAAGTGAGCCGGGTTTTCCATTGAGAAGTGAGCCACCTCTGAGTTATGCTCTGCGGGTTATGCCGGGGTCAAGACATTGCTGGGCTCCTTTCTTTTTCGGGCTGCAACGGCCGAACTTGCCTTGA
>CAIUPE010000033.1 GCA_903900975.1 uncultured Hyphomicrobiales bacterium
CCAACATTGGCGCTCTCCGGCGGCAACAACCGCGCCACCACTCTGTTCCTGAATGCTTCTCCGTACCGAGCCATCTCTCATCCTTATCGCCCCCAAGTTCAAGATCATATCGGAGCGACAACTATTCTGACGCGGGGGGGGTTACAAGCAACTGATATTTAGTTACAAAGAAACAGCATTTAATCGACCTTGGCGCTCTACAGCCGTAACAAATCGCCGGCAAAAATAAGCCAGTCCGTAAAACGGATCGGCCGGCGATGCCGGACGCTGGTCGGTTTGGGTTAACGGCAATTGGCGTCTGACATTCAGATTCGCCGGCGAAGACGCCAAACTTTTGGACTATCAGGACTACCACTGAGGCAACGACGATGAAGATGTTCAATCCACCACATCCGGGCTTGATAATCCGTGAAGACGTACTCCCCGATCTCGGCCTTTCCGTGACCGCGGCAGCGAGTCAGCTCGGCGTATCTCGTGTTGCGCTCTCGCGGGTCATCAATGGCCGCTCGGCAATAAGTGCAGACATGGCCATCCGCTTCGCTCAGTGGCTTGGCGGTAGTGCCGAGACTTGGCTACGCGCGCAAGCGCAATACGACCTGTGGCACACCGAGCGCGAAAAGCGCATCAGAATTAAGCCGGCGATTCGATCGACGATAGCGGCTTAGAGACCGCCAATGCGCTCGCAATTCTTGTGCACGAAAAAATGCCCGGCTATATATTTCAGATTATTTGCCAGCAATCACGTAACAGCGATATCGCTATAGCGCGGCCGCTTGAAGGCGGATCGTATCCCGTGGCGCCGCTACTTTCCTATGTTTACGAACGGTGATATCGACATCGCATCCAAGCCGCGTCAGCAAACGCATAAGGCGTTCGACGGACACATCCCGGAATTGCCCATTGAGCAGCCGAGACACGTCTGGCTGGCTAAGGCCCATACGTTTTGCCGCTGCGGTTTGGGTCAGTTTTTGCGCGGTGATGACGTCTTGAATTCGAGTCACCAGTTTAGCTTTCAATAGATGCGTATCCGCATCGGGAAAGTCGAGATCAGCAAAGATATTCTTCGTGCCGCGCACGACACTGGTATCTGAATCTTTTTTCATGATGATCTTCCTTTTCCAGGCTGAATCTTGTAATCGGCTTCAGCTGCGTTGAGCCGCCGCTGGATCAATTTCACGTCCTCGGTCGACGTTTTTATTCCAGACTTCGACTTTTTCTGGAAGACGTGCAGAACATAGATTACCGACGCGAACTTCACCGTGTACACTGCCCGGAAAGTGTCGCCTACGTGGTCGGCAACTATTTCCAGCACCCCTGCCCCGCCGAACCCCTTCAGCGGTTTCGCGTTACGATGCTTCTCGCCAATTTGGGCCCGATATAGCGCGTAGCCCATCGCGTCCTGTACGGGATCTGGAAATGTACGAAAATCCTTGTAGCTCGAACCGATCCATGAAACCGGTTTGATGGTCGTGTTGGACATTTCAATAATATGGCGGAAGCACCATATTGAGTCAAGGCGTTTTTGAACCGATGACCGCTTGCAAGCCGAGATCGGTAGCGAACGAGTCATCGCGATATTTGTGCCAAATTTGTGCCAGGGCGAAAATTAATTCCCTTTAAAATCAAACAGGGTGAGATTGAAAATAAAATATGGCAAGCGCTACAAGTAACTGTTTATTATAAATAATTTAACACGCTTCAATCGACTGTTAATCCGTGTGTCCCTGGTTCGAGCCCAGGTCGGGGAGCCAG
>CAIUPE010000034.1 GCA_903900975.1 uncultured Hyphomicrobiales bacterium
CAGACAAGGGTGCGATTGCCGTAGGCGATAAGGCGAACCTACCTGAGATACTGGACGCTGTGATCACAGCAACGCGTGCGGGCGAGCTGGATGCTGTGATGGCGGCGGCTAAAGCCGTTGACCCAGCGCGTGGCGTTAAGAAGAAGGCGGCTTAGGCGAATTGCCAAACAAATGAAGATGGGGCGCATAACAGCGCCCCATATCTATGAGTGTCAGAAGTTCGTTCCCTTGACCTTGGTGATGCAAATCTCTATTTATCAGCCAACACATTGATATATCGAAGCTAATCGACCGAGTGCCTAAATCGTGCGTAGGTATGCTACAAAAAAGTATGCTACTTTCTTAAGCATCTGAATTACATACGGAAAAGTTAGGACACCGGTTAATTCACACGGGAGAGGTCACAGGTTCAATCCCTGTCGCGCCCACCATTTAAGTTTCATATCATCAATGACTTAGATGGATCGTTTCGCCTGGGTTAAGATAAGATACCGGATCCATCCAGCAACCAGCCTGGGATACTTTATAGTAACCGATAGGCAACGGCTGAGAGTACCACGGCAATGGCAACCCGAAGCGCCTGATTTGGTAATTTAAACGATAGCCATGATCCTATTAAAATCGCTGGAATTGAACCTATCAGAAGGTTCAATAGGAGCTCGATGTCAAAAAATCCTGCAAACAAATGCCCCCCGCCTGCAACCAGCGCCAAAGGAATGGCGTGAACAATATCGGTTGCAATCAGGCGCTTTGGATCAAGTCGCGTAGGATAAAGGCCCGTTAAAAAAACGGTACCGAGGGCACCGGCGCCCACCGAAGTAAGCGTTACAAGAGTGCCGAGAATTGCACCCGCTAAAATCGTGTAGCCACGCCGTAATTCTTCTGTGTCTCCTCTCGTCGATTTCGTCAAACGGCTGATGACTGACTGTATCAAGCTGCGAAAAATGATGCTCGCGGCAGTTATGAAAATAGCAATGGCAATGGCAGGCTTAAGCAGGCTTCCTGCTCCAATAATCTCTGGCCAAAGTGCCATGGCGCCAATCGTCATAGAGGCTGCAGGTAGACTGCCAAGCCATAGAAATTTTGCTATTGGCCAATCGATCAACCCTTTGGTGTGTTGGCTTCGCACGACGGCAAGTTTGGTGAGAGCTGCAAACCAAAGATCAGTGCCAACGGCCACCCTTGGTGCAATGCCAAAAACCAGCAGCAAAATAGGGGTCATCAAGGCTCCGCCGCCTACCCCGGTTAGTCCCACTATAAATCCGGTCAGCGCACCGGCGGCTGAGTAAGCGAGGTTAAATGTCATAGCTGTTCTCTATGTTTTTTTAAAAAGGAAGGATCAGATACCTTCACCCGCCGAGAGGAATTTCACCTCCCCAGCAAGTCCCCATCGTGCTCTGGCCCAGAGGAGTTCATGAACGAGGAAAAAGAAGATTTCAGCGATAGCAAAGCCATATAACGCTGGCGGCCATTTAAGGCTGAGAGGCCACATAATGAACCCCAATAACAGAGTCCCCAACGCGAAGCTGGAGGTCTTCATTAGGCTACGTTTGAGCGGATCATGTCTAAAGGGCAGGCTGGTTAAAGTAACCCTTGTCCGAGCTTTGCCAAGATCGGATGGTATTAGGCCGTCGACTAATCCCAGAGCTACAACCTCGTTGCTTAACCGATCAATAAGAATGAAAGAGCCTAAATCACGGTTATTGTTATAGGGAGCAACCGCAATCAACCGATCAAACGAAACGCGTGTTTTGAAAATGGCATTGATGCCAACTTTCTCAACGACCTTGTCTTGATAGTTCTCGACATCCAACACGGTGTCAGGCGCCTTAACCAATGCCGAAACCGTTGTTGTTGCAAGCTTGGCGAGATAGGATTTTTGCGGATCTAGTGGCTCAGCGGACATCCACAACACTTGAGTCGAGACGACCTTGGATGCGCTGACCGGTTCCGAAATCGTGCTGATCACATCACCCCGCGAAATATCGACTTCGCGGTCGAGCGTCAGCGTGACGGATTGGCCAGTCATGGCTTGATCCCGATCACCATCAAACGTCACGATGCGATCAATAATCGCTTCACGTCCTCCAGGCACAATGGTGATCGCATCGCCGGGTGAAATGCGGCCTGATGCGATCAATCCCGAATAGCCGCGGAAGCTTGAATCCGGTCGGTTGACCCATTGCACCGGCATGGCAAAACCTGCATCCGATGCATTCGATTGAACATCGACCGTTTCGAGATATTCGATCAAACTAGGTCCGTTATACCAGGGCGTACGCGCCGATGGGGCTGCAATATTGTCACCTGCCACAGCGCTGACCGGTATCACGATAACATTCGGAATATTCAACGTTTTAGCAATGTCGTGATAGGCATGCTCAATGGCTTGGAAAACAAAAGGGGAATAATCGACGAGGTCCATTTTATTTACCGCGACGATGACATTTTTCACTCCCACCATCGATACAATCAGACTATGTCGCCGCGTTTGCGGCAAAATGCCCTTGCGAGCATCAACAAGAATGATCGCGAGATCGGCATTCGATGCTCCCGTTGCCATGTTGCGCGTATATTGTTCATGGCCCGGCGTATCAGCGACGATGAAAGACCGCTTTGACGTCGCAAAATAGCGATAGGCGACATCAATGGTAATGCCCTGTTCACGTTCCGCCGAGAGGCCATCAACGAGCAAGGCATAGTCAAGGGCTGCGCCCTGAGTGCCAAATTTTTTGGAGTCGGTGTCCAGCGTTACAAGCTGATCATCCGGCACTGATCCGGACTCAAAAAGTACACGACCAATCAGCGATGATTTGCCATCATCCACCGAGCCGCAGGTGATAAAACGAAGGAGTGTTTTTTGATCGGGTAGAACCGGATCGTCTACCTTGATCCGCGTCGACGAAGGGGAGGACACCATCAAAAATACCCCTCTTGTTTTTTCTTTTCCATCGACGCGGCACCATCATGATCAATCAGACGGCCTTGACGCTCAGAGGAGCGGCTTTCGCGCATTTCAGTCACAATGTCATCGAGTGTATCAGCCTCGCTTTCAACGGCCCCTGTGAGCGGATAGCAGCCCAAGGTTCTAAACCGCACCATTTTAAATTCGGGCACCTCGCCTTGCTCGAGGGGAAGGCGTCCATCATCGACCATAATCAATGCACCGGAGCGCTTCACCACAGGGCGGGGCTTGGCGAAATAGAGCGGTACGACGGGAATGTTTTGTTCAGCGATATAGGACCAGACATCGATCTCGGTCCAATTCGAAAGTGGAAAGACGCGAATGCTTTCACCGGGTTTTTTTCGTGTGTTATAAAGCTTCCATGGCTCAGGGCGTTGGTTTTTTGGGTCCCAGCGATGCTCGGCATTGCGGAACGAGAATACACGCTCTTTAGCGCGGCTTTTTTCTTCATCGCGTCGTGCGCCACCAAAGGCGGCGTCAAAGCCATAGTGGTTTAAAGCCTGTTTAAGGCCTTCGGTTTTCATCACATCGGTATAGGTTCGTGATCCTGCACCGAAAGGCGTAATACCCTGCGCTAAACCTTCCTCATTGGTATGAACCAGCAATTCCGCGCCAATACGTCTGGCCGTTTCATTGCGAAACGCGATCATTTCACGGAACTTCCATGTTGTGTCGACATGCAGCAATGGAAAGGGAAGCTTGCCCGGGAAAAAGGCTTTCTGGGCCAAATGCAGCATCACGGCTGAATCCTTGCCGATGGAATAGAGCATTACGGGCTTCTCACATTCTGCAACAACTTCACGCAGAATATGGATGCTTTCAGCCTCAAGCCGTTCGAGATGGGACAGGCTCATGACGCACCTCCTGCCGCATCGGTCACATGCAGACCGCATTCGCGCTTGGCATCGTCTTCCCACCACCAGCGACCCGCGCGCTCGGGCTCACCCAGTTTGATCGCACGCGTGCAGGGCGCGCAACCAATCGAGGCAAAGCCTTGGTCGTGAAGCGGGTTATAGGGGATGCGTTCGAGTGTTATGAAATCAACGAGACGCTCGCGCGTCCACTCCTTTAGAGGGTTCACCTTGATCAGGTTCCGCTCGCGATCTTCCTCGACAAGCGGAGTGGCCGCGCGATGCGATGACTGCTCGGCGCGAAGGCCCGTAATCCAAATGGATGCACCCGATAGCGCGCGGGCTAAAGGTTCGAGCTTACGAATACCGCAGCATGCTCTGCGAGCGTCAACCGAGCCTCGGAAGCCATTTATGCCATCCCGCGCCG
>CAIUPE010000035.1 GCA_903900975.1 uncultured Hyphomicrobiales bacterium
CCGGGGAAGGGTCACATGGCTCAATTCTCAGTGGAAATTATTCGCTAAACCGGCTCAATTCTAAGTGGAAATCAACAAGCATCGGCTTTCACATATCCCGCTGGCAAATTGGACGCGCCCAAGTGATGGCTCGCGAACCCAAGCGCGGTGCTTCCGGTCTCCACCTCGCCATAGCCGCTTTCATGATAAAATCGACGAGGCAAACCGAAGGCTGCTTCAAAAAAAGCCAAAGATGCCTCGACATCATCGACATAAAGGATGGTGTAACCAAATTTCATCGCACTGGCTCCTTATGCAGATCTCTATGATGCCCTTCATCGCATCGGGCTTCAAACGCAAAAGCCCCGCGTGAGCGGGGTTTTCAGCATGAATAAGCGTCACTTTAAGGAACGAGTGCGGTAAGCTTTTGGATCGCCTTTTGGAACGAGGGCCGCGCCAGCAGGGTTTCATACCACCGGTTCAGATGCGGCTTTTCGTTGAGCTCAATCCCCACAAAGGCGCTGCGCCACATCCAGCCGAAATGCGCGAGATCGGCGATGCTGAGTTCATCGCCTGCGACATAGGCCTGCTTGCTTAAAAGCGTGTCGAGCAAACCTGCCAGCCGCAACGCCTCGCCGTGAAAGCGCTCAATCGCGGCAGGGACCGGTTCCGGTGCCAGTTTCTGGAAATATCCCGCATTACCAAAAGCGGGGCTAATGCCAGAGGCATGGAAGAACAATTGCTCGAACACCCGCGCCCTTGCTACCCCGTTGGAGGGTAGCAAGTGGCCGGTCTTTTCCGCCAGATAAACCAAAATCGCCGCCGACTCGGTTAAAATCAGCTCTCCCTCCGACCCATCGGAATCGACCAATACCGGCACTTTGCCATTCTGGTTTAACGCCAAGAAAGCCTCGGCCTTTTGTTCGCCCTGTCGAATATTGACGGCTTTGAGGTCATAGGCGAGCCCGAGCTCCTCAAGGCCCAAGACAACTTTGAGATTGTTCGGCGTTGGAAAGGCATAAAGCGTGATCATGGGGTTCATCCGTTGGGTTTGTGCTTAAGCGAGCGCTGGTGCTTTTGGAAAATCGATCGGAATCTGCGTGACAGCGTGCAGGTAATTGCTGATGATCTTATCGCCTACGACGATCAAGATATCAACGACTTGGCCGTGAGACCAACCAGCGGCAAAGAGCGCGTCCTTGGCTGCATCCGATACATAACCACGCTTCTCCGTCACTTCCGCGACAAATTTAGCAAGAGCGTCGAGACGTGGATCAAAATCGACATGGACTTTGCGGATCGACATGACTTGGTCATCGGTAAATCCGACCATCTTGGCAAGCGCGGTATGAGCGGCGAGGCAATATTGGCAGCCGTTCACTTGGCTGACGACCAAATTAACAACTTCGCGTTCTTTTGGCTTAAGCGAGGATTTGGCGTTTTGCAGCGCGAGATAGGTCTCAAGCGCCGTCTCGGAATGCGCAAAGGTCGCGTAAAGATTTGGGACAAATCCGAGCATCTTCTGCAGCTGATCGAAGATAGCCGCATTATTGGCGGATACGTCATCGCGGGTGGGAACGTTAAAGGCTTGCATGGTGGACTCCTGTGGCTAGACCGTGGAGCCTTGATTTATTACTATCATTTTTAGAATAATAGACGCTAAAATCGACATAGATATATTCTGATATGGAATGAATAAAGATGGATCGGTTAGACGCGCTTGGCATTTTTATTCGGGTTGTTGAGGCAGGCAGCTTCTCGGCTGTCGCCAAAGAACGAGGGATGAGCCAAAGCGCCATCAGCAAAGCGGTTGCTGGCTTAGAAGATCGCCTCGGCGTCAAATTATTGACCCGAACGACCCGCTCGCTGGCGTTAACGCCGAATGGACAGACCTATTTTGAAACCATGCGCAGGCTCGTGGGCGATATGGCCGAAGCGGACGCACACCTAAAAGCGGGCGACGCTCTTTTAAGCGGCACGTTAAAAATTGCCGCATCCGTTGGATTTGGCCGCATCATCCTCACGCCGCTCATCGATCAATTCTTAACCGATCACCCCGGCTTGACCATTGATCTCAATTTAAATGATGGATTTATCAACCTGGTCGAACAGGGGGTCGATGTCGCCATCAGGCTCGGAGCGCTGAGCGATAGCAGCCTGATCGCCCGCTCCATCGGAAAAACGCATCGGGCGCTAATCGCAAGTCGCGCCTATGTGAAGCGTCATCCAGAGTTGCTTTGGCCGATCAGCCGTCCCGATCACCTCCGGCAGCATCGATGTGTCATTTACACGGGGCAAAACAACCCTAGCGATTGGGATTTTGTGTCGCCCGACGGCTCACCGATCACCGTTCACGTGACGGGAACCTTACAAACCAACAGCTCAGAGGTTATTCGCACCGCCTGCTTGGCCGGTATGGGCATCTGCTACTCACCACTCTGGCTCTTTGATAACGAGATCAAATCGGGCGAAGTTGAAATCCTCTTGGAGGATTGGCCCAAGATCGAGATCGGTATTAACGCCGTTATGCCGCACCACCGGCGCGACTCGGCGAAGGTGCGCCGTTTTATCGATTTTCTAGCATCGCACCTGCGAAAAGTGCGGGCTTAGGTCTCGCGTCACAATCACCCCTTCAGTAGCCTTAGACCAGCGCCTGAACCGTGCGTTTGTAGGTCTGGCACCTTTCCGCGAGCTGTTCGTCCGCCAAATATCGCACCCCATGCAGGATAAACGGGCTCACCCAGACCATGCCGCATAAGGCTGCGGTTCGCTCAAACGGCGCGAGCAGTTGCTCAACGGTATGGCCGTTCACGCCATCAGGACGATAAAGCGCTTCCGGTGCTCCCGTCGTCGTTGCAATCATCAGCTTCTTGCCTGCAAGCGCCTGCCCGCCGCCATAGGCCCACCCCCGCGAAAGCACCTCATCGATCCATTCCTTCACAATGGCGGGCGAAGAATACCAATAAAACGGAAATTGAAGCACGATTGCCTTATGCGCGGAGAGCAGCCCGCGTTCATAATCGCCATTGAACTGAAAATCATGATAAAGCTCGCTCAACACATGCGGTGTGACATTGGGCAAGGGTCGTACGGCGTCGAACAGAGCCTTGCCATAATGGGACTGATGCGGTGTGCGGTGGCCATTGATGACCAATATATTGGGGGCCAAGCCGGTCATCCAAGTCGATCCCTTAGTGTTTCATCGTGATTTTGATCTGGCCGGTCTCGTCGCTCGTCAACAAAGCGCGATAGGCCTCGGCCACTTGGGTGGCAGGTAGGCCAGGGTCGGTATTCATGCCCATGGCTTGCAGCGTTTCAGCAATCCAACCAGGTGAGATCGCATTGATCCGAACTTTCCCGGCGAGCTCAACGGCAGCGGCGCGGGTGAAACCCTCTACCGCTGCATTGATGGTGGAGATAATCGAACTGCCGGGCATCGGATAGCTCGACAAAACGCCAGAGGTCAGCGTGATGGATCCGCCGGGCACAATCTTATGCCAGCCTTTGCGCACGAGATTGATCTGCCCCATCATCTTGCTGGCGATGCCGTCCTGCCAATCCTCGTTGGAAGCCTGATCGAACGGCTTGAACGGCGCCTCACCTGCCACCGATATAATGTGATCAACCGGCTCGATACGAGAAAACAGCGCATCGATGGAGGCGACATCGCGAATGTCCACGGTCTCCATGCCGCCCTTACGGGAGGCGGTGATCAGCTCAGCATGACCTGAGAGGGCTGCAACAATGTGGCGGCCGATTAATCCGGTGGCCCCAATGATCATAATCTTTGGCATGGTGGTACTCCGCTGTCGGTGGTTGAAGACTATCGATTGCCCTAAGAATGGCGTATCGTTCTTATTCCATCAATGATCGATCACGTTTCATGTGTTGTTACTTTTAGTTTTAACAAAAGCGTCATGTCCTATCGTTCCTTGCAAATTTTTCTGACCGTGGCCGAACAAGGCAGCTTCTCGGCTGCCGCGCGGCATTTGGGCGTAACGCCAGCCGCCATCGGCAAAGCGATGAAGGAACTTGAGCGGCAATTCGCCGTTCGCTTGTTTCACCGAAACACGCATTACCTCGCTTTGACGCAAGACGGCGAAAGGATGCTGGCTCAGATGGCACCCGCCGTCCAACAGCTCGAAACCGTGTTGGATGCGCTCCTGTTTAAGGACGAGGAGCCGTCAGGAAATTTGAAAATGAACCTGCCGGAAAGCTTTGGCCGACGGTTTATCTTGCCACTCATGCCTGAATTTCTAACCAAATATCCAAAAATTACGCTCGATATTTTTTTACAAGACAAACGCATCGACCCGATTGCCGAGGGTTTTGACCTTAGCATCGGCAATATTGCTGATCCCGATAGCCGACTAATCGCGCGGCAGCTCACGAAGATCGATCTCGTCACCGTCGCCAATCCGGACTATCTTGCCTCACGCGGCACGCCCGATCATCCATCTGATTTGGCAAGCCACACCTGTATCGCCTACCGCCAATTGGCAACAGGACGGGTGGTGCCTTGGCGGTTTAACGACAATGGAAGCCTCATCACCTTTAATCCGAAAGGCAATCTGACGGTGTCCAACATTGAGGCGGCAGCGATGGCTGCCATCGAAGGCGTGGGCTTAGCCACGTTAGGCCGTTGGCATACCACCCAAGCGATCCAATCCGGACAATTGGTTGAAGTGCTGGAGCGCTTTCGGCCAGATCCGCTCAATGTTTTTCTCTATTATCCCTCGCGGGAAAACCTAGCCCGCCGCGTCAAGGTCATGATCGATTTTCTGATCGCTCATTCCCAAACGGCCGCCTTTTCAACGCAGCAGCTACAAAATCCAATCACACGTTTTTAGCTCGGGAAATGCTCGACATGGGTTTCGCCACGGCGCCCGAAATAAGTAACGTGCCGCCCCGCAATCCAAACCGTATATCCGACGCATCCGGCGTGGTGGGATAGCACTTGGAATTCAGGAAATTTCACTCGGCCTTCTTGCGCACCGCGGATGGCACCTTTCAAAGCGTCCGCATCAAACGTTTGGCCGATATGCTGGGCGGCGACGTTCGAACCTGTTTCAACAACCGTATCATCGTTGCGATAACACGTGATCCGTCCCGTCCGATAATCGACATCATACTATTCAACATCAGCAGCCATCAGTTCCCGAATGACTTGCCCGAAATGAATACGGCCCGCAGCCGACTCTTCAAAAACGGATCGGATCGCGGTCTCAAAACTCTGGCTCACGTGAATATCCTTAAAAGCGATGGTGTAGGTCTTTTAACGCGATGAGCCGCGATCCAAATTTTGTAACGTCCCAAACGAAAAAAGCCCCGCCACAGCGGAGCTTCCATCTCACACACCCAAATGGCCGAGGCGAATTAGCCCTGACGAGCCTTATAACGTGGCTGGGTCTTGTTGATGATATAAACGCGGCCCTTGCGACGAACCAGCTGGTTGTCACGGTGACGGGTGCGAAGGCTCTTCAAGCTGTTGCGGATCTTCATAACCGTATCCTATCCAAAATTCTGTGCGGTTTCCCGCTCCGATACTTCCATAACCCAGAATTTGTGCCGTTACCAGCGCCAAATCCCATAAATTCAGTCACCAAATGGTGGGCGCGACAGGGATCGAACCTGTGACCACTACGATGTCAACGTAGTGCTCTACCGCTGAGCTACGCGCCC
>CAIUPE010000036.1 GCA_903900975.1 uncultured Hyphomicrobiales bacterium
CACAACCAGTGAGAACCGGCATGAACTGACGCATGCGAGCGATTTCTTGGCAAGCATCGATCAATTGCTATCGCTGTGTCCGAACCTTACATCGGTGCAACTGGTGGTGTCCTGGTTTGGCGATGACCTGCGCTGCGGCCATTGCACGCTTTCCCCCCGCGTCGACAGTGCCACCAAAGCGAAGGTCGAGACGGTCTGGCAGGTATCCGGTCTTGGGCGTGGTTCAGCGCGTGTGGTCTCGACGGTGAACGGTGGCGCGGCCTATGGCGGCACGCCGTCCGATGCCACCGTGGTGCGAGCGATCCAGTATCTCCGCTCGCGAGGCATTTCCGTCACCGTTTACCCGTTTGTGATGATGGATATTCCGTCAAACAATGCGTTGCCCGATCCCTATGCGGCGGGATCGATTCAACCGGCCTTTCCATGGCGCGGACGTATAACATGTGATCCGGCGCCGGGACTGGCGGGTTCGCCGAATGGAACTTCGCTTGCCGCCCAGCAGGTACAAGCGTTTTTTGGCGCTGCAAAGATCACCGATTTTAGCACCTCGGGTACGGTCATTTCTTACACCGGCCCGAACGAGTGGAGCTGGCGGCGCATGGTGTTGCATTACGCCTATTTATGCGCGGCTGCGGGCGGTCTGGATGCCTTTCTCATCGGCTCCGAACTGGTTGGGATGACAGCGATTGAAAGCGCCCCCGGTACCTTTCCGGCGGTCGCCGTGTTGGCGTCGTTGGCTGCCGATGTGAAATCGGTTTTGGGGACATCGACGAAGGTCGTTTATGGTGCCGATTGGACCGAATATGCGGGCCGTGTAACCCCATCGGGTGATCTGCGGTTTCCGCTTGATCCGCTCTGGGCGTCGCCCGCGCTGGATGCGGTGGGCCTTGATGTTTATTGGCCGGTTTCCGATTGGCGGGATGGATCAAACCATCTCGACGCGGCCATCGCGCGTTCGAGCGTGGATATGGACTATCTCCGGCGCGGCTTTGCGAGTGGCGAGCATTTCGATTGGTACTATGCCTCCGACGCCGACAGAATGACGCAGAATCGAACGCCAATCACCGATGGCTTAGCGAATAAGCCGTGGGTATGGCGTTCGAAGGATCTGGTGAATTGGTGGTCGAACCCTCATTTCGAACGGGTTTCTGGGCACGAAAGCGCGACGGCAACGGCGTGGGTGCCGATGTCGAAGCCGATCTGGTTTACCGAATTTGGATGCCCTGCGGTTGATCGCGGAGGCAATGGCCCGAATGCGTTTCCGGATGCCAAATCCAGCGAAAATGCATTGCCCGCCTTTTCACGCGGGACGCGCGACGATCTCGTGCAAAGCCGGTTTCTGGAGGCGGTGATTGGGCGGTTTGATCCTAAAGCCGTAGGCTTCCAATCCACCAATAATCCGATCTCGTCGGTCTATGGCAAGCCGATGGTCGATCCGTCCCGCTTGGCGGTATGGTCTTGGGATGCCCGCCCGTTTGCGGCGTTTCCGTCGATGTCGACGGTGTGGGCGGATGCACCAAATTGGCAAACGGGGCATTGGCTGAACGGGCGGCTTGAGGGTTTGCCGGTTGATCGGCTGATCGCTGCCATTCTTGCTGATTTCGGAGTCGACGTTTTCCCAATCTGTGTCGATGGATTTCTCGACGGATACGCAATTACGGCGCCTTCGTCGGCGCGCGCGGCTTTGGAGCCGCTGGCAACGCTTTATCGGTTCAATGCCTTGGCGTCTTCTGGCGGCTTGCGGTTTGTTGGTCCTGATGCATCTGTCGTCACTGCTTTGAGTCCGGATGATGTCGTGCCGGATAAAAACAACGCGTTGATGACCATCACGCGCATGCAGGAAAGCGAATTGCCGCGAGAAATTCGATTGGGATTTGCCGACTCGGAAAACGACTATCGGCTGGCAACAGTCGCCTCCCGTCGTTTGGCGGTAGCCAGCAAACGGGAAACGACGAATGATCCCTCCGTTGTTACCACGCGGGCGGACGCGCAACGGCTCGCCGATTTCATGTTGTATGACAGTTGGGCGGGGCGGGAGACGGCAAAGTTTACGTTAAGACCGGGTCTCATTCAATTTGAACCGGGCGATTGCGTTGCCCTTGATGGGCTGGGCCATGCCGGCGTTTTTCGGATTGATCGGTTGACCGATCGTGGCGTTCGCGAGGTTGAAGCCCATTCGATCGATCAGGCGGCGGCGGATCTGACGGCCGCAAGCTTCTCGCCGCAAGCCGCGCAAGCGCCAGCGGTCGCCGGGCAGCCTAAAATTGTGATTGTGGATTTACCGATCGTCAAAGGGGACACACCGATTTTGCAAGCGATGGTTGCGGCAGCCGATCCTTGGCCGGGTAGCCTTACCGTTTGGCGTTCGCCTGACGGGGCGAGCTGGTCCATGTTCGGCACGATCGATCGCCCCGCCACCCTCGGCGTGACGACGACCACGCTCGGGCCGGGGCCGGTGTGGTGTTGGGACAGAGTCAACGCTGTAACGGTAACACTCGGCACGGGGGAGCTCTCATCGCCGGGCGATCTTGCGGCGTTGGCGGGTGATCGGGCTTTGGCGCTGCAAGCCCCGGATGGCACATGGGAAGTTATCGCCTTTTCGCAGGCCGATCTTATCGCCGATAAGACCTACCGATTAAGCCGGTTGATACGAGGTCTCGGCGGATCAGAGGCAAGGGCATCCCGTCAATTGGCTGCAGGCGCTCCGGTTGTATTGCTTGATGCGGCTTTGTTGCCGATTGCATCTGGGCCGTCTGCGCTAGGTTCGAACGGGTATTGGCGGGTCGTTGCCTCGGCCTATGATTATATGCATCCGACCGCCCTTGCCTTGACGACCCTTGCGGGGGGCGACGCACTACGACCGTTGGCACCCGTGCGGACCGTGGCCACCCGCACTAGTGCCGGCGTTCAATTCACGTTCATGCGTCGGGGCCGGATCAACGCCGATAGCTGGGACGTGGCGGACATTCCGTTGGATGAGAGCATCGAGCGCTATGAGCTTGACGTGCTTAAAGCGGGAGTCGTGGTGCGAACGCTGAACGGGACGGGGTCGCCTGTCGTCCTCTATCCAGCGGCGTTGGAACTGGCTGATTTTGGCAGTGCACAAACAAGCCTGCCCATTCGGCTGTTTCAAATCAGTGATGCGGTCGGTCGCGGGGCGGCGTTTGACGCGACACTGGGTGTGAATTGAACGCGTATTTTATTTTTTAAACATGAGGCAATGGCCATGGTCGATACCGCCAATCTTGTGCTGCCGCTCTTGGCTGCCGCGCAATCGCAGAAACACGTCACCCATAACGAAGCTCTCTTCAGACTGGACGCATTGACGCAAATTTCCGTTCTAGCGATGGGGCAAAATACGCCACCCTCGGCACCCAATCCGGGCGATCGCTATCTGATCGGAACAGCTCCCAGTGCAGTCTTCACGGGACAAGCGGAATGTTTGGCAAGTTTTGATGGATCGCTCTGGCGGTTCCTGATGCCCAAAGCCGGCTGGATCGTTTTTAACATCGCCGACAGCTTGGTCTATGCCTATAACGGGACCCTTTGGCGCAAGCTTTCGGACGCCATCTCGCAGCTTCAAAATCTCTCGGCGCTCGGCATTGGCACCTCGTCCGACAGCAACAACACGCTGGCGGCCAAATTGAATTCGGCGTTATTTGCGGCACGCGGAACCGGGGAGGGCGGCACCGGCGATGTTCGGGTGACGTTAAACAAACAAGCCAGCAGCAACACCGCCTCGCAGCTTTATCAAACCAATTGGTCTGGCCGCGCCGAGACCGGCCTTTCCGGAGACGATAACTGGCACGTGAAAGTGTCCGCCGATGGCGCGACATGGCGCGAAGTTATTCTGGCCAACGCCGCCAGTGGTGCGGTTCGAATGGACCAGATCGTTTCGGGCCGCGCGGCGCAAGGCAATGGCGGGCGCTTCGAGAGTGATTTTGATGGCTCGTCTGCGACCGGAATCGTCTTGTCGGATATATCGTCGACGGCGAGCGCCACCGCACTGGCTTTTCGCAAGTTCGGGGCCTTGGTGGGCAGCATCAAACTCGCGTCAGCCGGGACCAGCTATCTGACGACGTCGGATTATCGGCTAAAGCAATCAATTGTTCCCATGGAGAACGCCATAGATCGGCTTCGGGCCTTAAAACCATGCCGCTTCGCCTTTAAAACTGCGCCTGAGTGTATCGTCGACGGCTTCATCGCCCATGAAGTCGCAAGCGTCGTGCCTGAAGCGGTCAATGGCCAGAAAGATGCGGTGGATGAGGCAGGCGATATCGTTCCACAGGCGCTTGATTTTGGTCGGTTGGTGCCGGTGCTGGTGGCCGCGGTGCAGGCCTTGATCTCGAAAGTACAAGCGCTCGAGGCACGGTCATGAAAGGCAATGCCGAATGGGCGCTAGCCTTGGTAATGGCGAGCGAAGGGGGATGCGTTGACGATCCCGCCGATCCTGGAGGCTGCACTCACTTTGGGATTACGCAAATGACCTTGTCGGAGGTGCGCGGACACCCCGTCAGTCGGTCGGATGTTTTGGCCCTCACCGTTTCCGAAGCGACATCAATCTATCGCACGCGATATTGGGACAAAATGAGGGCAGACGATCTTCCATCCGGCCTTGACTATGTTGTTTTTGATGCGAGCGTGAATTCGGGTTTCAAGCAGGCTAGCCTTTGGCTTCAGTCCGCTCTTGAAGCCCCAAGGGATGGCGTGATTGGTCCGATGACCCTGGCGCTCGCCGAAAAGGCCGACGTCTCTCGAGTGATCCAGACCTACTGTGATCTCCGGCTCGCAGCTTTGCGGAAACTACCGACTTTTAACCGGTTTGGGCGCGGCTGGGAAAGCCGCGTCGAACGCGTTCGGCGCGACGCGCTCGCCTTCGCCCATCACAGCGCGCCATCTCCTCCACCTTTGCAAAAGGAACTTATCACGATGGAACAGACCCAATCGATTTTCCAAAGCCGCACCGTATGGTCGAATATTATCGGCTTCGGGGCGTTTATTCTTTCGCTGACGGGACACGGGGCCAGCCTCGATACCGGCCAGCTGACCGATTCCATTATGCAAGTAATCACGGCCGGAAGTTTTGTAGCCTCCACGCTTTTCCGCATACTTTCGACAAAGAAAGTAGCGGTTTGATTCCCTTCGGCACGGGCTCACGCTAATGCTTGCCGCTACCTTATGCCTATTGGCTTCGGTGGCGGCCATTTATCGCCATGATGGCGGTTATGTAAAACAATTCAAATAAAAAGGTTGGTTCTCAGAATCCGACTTGGTAACCGATGTTGATATTGGTCGTTGGCTCATCCGTGTAAGCTTCGCCGCGCACGGTTACACTCGTTGTAAGCTGTTGGTCTTTCCTTAATGCATAGCCGATGGCTGCCGATCCGTTGCCAAGGAGTTTGCTTGTATTTTTGGTGTTGAATGAAAACGACGATTTTTCGGAATCTGGGATCGTAAAAGAACCAGAGAATGCGTTCGCCGTCGACCAGAGATTATAATCAAAACCGCCTGCGAGCTGTTATGTCATATAGGGCCCGAGACTACTTTTCACGCGTTGTCCTAAGGTTCCGGTTACGGCATTTCGATAATAAGTGTCATAAGACACTGGAGCTATTCGGGCTTTATGATCGGTGCAAACTTCTTCAACGCCGTTTTCACCGCTAACTCATTCTTACAATACACAATTCCGACAAATTTCAGCTTCCGCCCCAAATAAGGATACGCAGCCGGACTGTGGGTACTTTAGAATATTTATCCCGAACTTTAGTTGCCAAACCTCATGCTAAAGGGACTGATTGTTTTCAAGAATTGCGGATTGCGGGAACAATTCTGGATCGTCTAATCGAGCGATGGCGAAGGGGGATTTATAAATTCACAAACGTCTCATGGGAAATCCATAATCTTATTTTCCTTTTTCATTTATTTATAACCAGCTATTACTCATGAAGCACAGAATTCCGCCCTGCCACAATCTCGGTAAATCGGTTTAAAATTTGCCAAATCGCATCATGCTACACTGATAAATACGATGGAATTACTATGAATCAGCCAATTTCGACCTATTTGCGGATATTTGACAAGTACAGGAAATACGGCTTGTATCGGGCTTAGTATTTCTCGAAATTTGTTTCATTAATCGCAAGGTTAATAATCTAATTTCGCAAATAATTATTTTGAAAATCAACAGTTTGAATGGGCTATTTTTTCTTAAATAAGCGAAGATGAGAAATTTGGTGAAACGATCCAAATTATATCCCTGCTATCTGTAATACTTAAACTATCGTCGAATTTATGGTCCATGACGCACGGCCGATCGATGATCGCAATTGATTGGGCGTGCCAGTTAAAACGGGATTGGTCCCGTGGGTTGAAAGGCACTAGGTTCAAGATCAAATTATTGTTCAGCAAGCGTTCACGCTGAACCGCCTATCAAATACGCATGCGCACCGCGATTTCGCTCACTTTTGCCGCCACTATGAGCCTTTTGGCTTCGATGTCGGCCTTCGCCGACGACGAGGCTCCTGCCTGTTTGTCGGAAACCGATTTGCGTCATCTGGTCAATTCCGGCGCGATTGTGCCGCAGATCTACGCCTTCCGGACGGCCCATTCGCAAACTGGCGGCGATGTGATCGATGCATCGCTTTGCCCTAAAGATGCCGGTTTCGTATATAGAATCACGACACTTTCAAAAGACGGCAAGCTGGGCCGTGTTCAAATTGACGCGGTTACCGGCAAGCCGATGGATGTCCATTAGGGCTGATAAGTTCAGGATATAAACCGCATGCGTCTGCTTGTTGTCGAAGATGACCGTGATCTCAACCGTCAGCTTGTCAAGGCACTTACCCAAGCCGGCTATGCTGTGGATACAGCTTTCGATGGTGAGGAAGGTCAGTTTCTAGGTGAAACTGAGCCCTACGATGCCGTCATTCTCGATTTAGGACTGCCTAAAATGGACGGCGCCAGCGTGTTAGAGTCGTGGCGTGTGGCTGGCCGTAGTATGCCAGTTTTGGTGTTGACCGCACGTGATGCCTGGAGCGACAAGGTCAAAAGCTTTGATGCCGGTGCCGATGATTACGTAACCAAGCCCTTCCATATTGAAGAGATTTTGGCACGTTTGCGGGCTTTGGTCCGTCGTGCTTCCGGGCATGCATCGAGTGACCTTGTGTGCGGACCAGTGCGTGTCGATACCCGCTCGGGCCGAGTCCTGGTGAATGGCGAGGCGGTTCGCCTGACCTCTCATGAATACCGGTTGATGTCCTACCTCATGCACCATGTGGGCCGGATCATTTCTCGCACCGAGCTGGTCGAACATCTTTATGATCAGGATTTTGATCGAGATTCCAATACAATCGAGGTTTTTGTTGGTCGATTGAGAAAGAAATTGGGTATCGACGTCATTAAGACCATTCGGGGACTGGGCTATGTGCTTGAGCCGCCCGCTGCACCTGCCTCATGATGGCACGCTTTTCTCTCGCTCGTTTATCCATCGGCTCGCGGCTTTTTGTTTCGGCCATTCTGTGTAGTTTGGTGATTTTGTTCGGTGCGGGGCTGGTTCTCTCAGCGATCTATCGCCGCGCGACCGAGCGCTCGTTTGACGAGCGGTTGCAGGTCTATGTCCAGTCGGTCGCAGCCAATGTGGCGACAAAAAACACCGCCAATGCCATTGATCCCTATGGACTTGGCGATCCTCGCTTCACCCTGCCGCTATCGGGCTGGTATTGGCAGGTTCATTCCGAAGGGCGTTTGAAGCCGGAAGTCTTTTCATCGCTCTCCTTGTTTGGCGGACGCTTGCCACGCCTTGAATCAATGAACATCGCCCCGCATGATGGCTCTGCCCGCGAAGGTTATATTATCGGGCCGGATGAACGGCATTTAAGGCTCGTGGAACGAGCGCTTGAGCTGCCCGATGGCAGTCGATACCTGGTTCAGATTGCAGGCAATGCCGACGAAATTGAAATGACCATCCAAAGTTTTCGCAATGCATTATGGACAAGCTTTGGCCTTTTGGCCTTGGCGCTTGGTGTGACAACAATCTTTCAGGTTCGCTTCGGGTTACTGCCGTTGTCGCGCCTTTCTAACGAGATTGGCGCGATCCGGCGCGGCGCGAGTGACCGCATCGGAGGGACGTTTCCCGACGATATTTCACCGGTTGCCGAGGAAATTAATCTTCTGCTCGACGTCAATCGGGACATTCTGGCGCGAGCCCGCACGCAGGTCGGTAATTTGGCCCATGCGCTTAAAACGCCGCTCAGCGTGTTGATCAATGAAGCTTCTGACACGGTTTCGCCGCTTTCGGACAAGGTTTTAGAGCAAACGCAGATTATGCGCGATCAGGTGAACTGGCATCTTGATCGCGCGCGTGCCGCTGCTCGCGCGGGTGCCATTGGCGTGGTAACTGACATCGGCCCAGCTTTGTCCGGTTTGGAGCGTACCTTTCTCAAAATTTTCTCCCATAAATCCCTTACAATTTCGAGCCGGCTGGAAACCGACCTTAAATTCCGCGGCGAAAAGCAAGATTTGGAGGAAATGCTCGGCAATTTAGTCGATAATGCCTGTAAATGGGGAAAATCTCACGTCCAAATTGACGTTTCTGCTTTGTTAGAGAGCGAAAATCGGTCTTATCTTGTTTTCAAAATTTCCGATGACGGACCGGGCTTACCCGCTGAAAAGCGGGTCGAAGTGATCAAGCGAGGCGAGCGGCTCGATGAAACTGTGCCCGGGACAGGCTTGGGGCTCTCCATCGTCGCCGATCTCGCAAAGCTGTATGGTGGTGATTTGCAACTCGAAACGGCCGATACGGGCGGATTGAAAGCGATTTTGCGTTTGCCAGCCGTGTGATTTTCCGTTGAAGGGTGCCTGAAAAAAGTCTAACTTTCAGGTTAAATCTAATCAAACTTATGGATCGGTTGGCCTCAACCGCGCCGATCAGCAGCCAAACAGACCTTGTGGAGCCATAGACATTATGAAACTCGCTTCAATCCCTGCACTTCTTATAGCGACTGGCCTTGCCTTGACGTCCGCCGGGTGCTCACAGACGACGGGCCCGAATGAATCCGGCGGCACCATTCTTGGCGCGCTAGCAGGCGGCGTTGTCGGCAGTCAATTCGGCAAGGGATCGGGCAATACCGCAGCTATTATTGCCGGTACGATGATCGGCGGTTTGATCGGTAATTCGATCGGGCGCGATATGGATGCTGAGGCAAAGCGGCAGGCCTATGGGGCGCAATCCCTGGCGCTGAGCAGCGGTCGCCAGACGCAGTGGAAAGCACCAAGCGGTTCCTATGGATTTGTCGAGCCGGGCCCAGTTTATACAGAAAACAGCCGGACCTGCCGGACTTACACGCATAAAATTTATATCAATGGACATCCGGAGACTGGTACCGGCACGGCTTGTAAAGCCGGCGACGGCACGTGGGACATTGTTAACTGATCGGATTAAGGGTCTTTGGCCGTAAAGGTATGAGGGGCGCGGAGATCGTTAGAGTGTCTGCGCCCCTCTTTTTATTGTTTTTGCGTGACGTTAGGCTTCGCGCCCATTAGAACGGCATTATGCTTATTTGGCTTTCAATTGCTTTGCTGTCGGGTTGTGCGGTGCTCGGACTGCTATGGCCGCTGGCGAAGCCCACTAGCGAACGGCACGGTCGGGATGACCGCGATTTTTATCTCGGGCAATTAGCCGACATTGAGCGGGATAAATCCCGCGGCCTGTTGGACGAGGTGACCGCCGAGGATGCGAAGACCGAAGCGGCGCGCCGGCTGCTGGCCGTTGTGAGGGACGATGACGTTGGGGTAGATCCTGCCCGACGCGTGCGGCGCCGGAAACTGGCTTCACTGATCGCTTTGGTGTGTGTCCCCGTTCTAGCCTTTACCCTCTATGGTCAATTAGGTTCGCCCAACTTGCCGGATCAGCCGATTTCGTCGCGTTCGAGCAATTTAGGTGAAAATCCTGATCTTTCGATGATGATTGCAAAAGTCGAGGCGCGATTAGCCGATCATCCCGAAGACGGAATGGGCTGGGGTACGATTGCACCTATTTATCTCTCGCTTGGCCGGTATGATGACGCCATCAAAGCCTTTGCCAATGCGCTTAAGATTTTGGGCGAATCGGCCGATTTAAGGTCCGGCTTGGGCGAGGCGCGCATGGCATCCGCTGACGGCATTGTAACCGCCGAAGCGCTTGTCGATTTTAATATGGCCTTGGCCGATGATCCTACTAATGAGCGCGGGCAATATTATCGTGCTTTGGCTGCCGAGCAGGACGGCGACAAGTCACGCGCTTTGGTCCTATATCAAACGCTTTATGCGTCCCTTTCACCGAATTCGGACGCCGCTCGTTTGGTCTCGAAGCATCTTGCGGCGTTGTCGGGCATACAGGGCAAGTCCGCTATCGATCCGAATGGGCCACAATCCGATATGATCAAAGCCATGGTGGCTCGGCTCGACGCCCGGCTCGCGACCGATGGTTCGGATCTGGAAGGATGGGTGAAGCTGCTTCGAGCCTATCAGGTGCTTGGCGATGGGGCCAAGGTCAAAGCAGTGTTTGCGCGGGCGAAGGCAGCCATGTCAGCCAACCCGGACGGCTTGGCCCGGTTGAATGCTGCAGCTCAAGATCTTGGTCTTTCCAATGAACCGGGGATTTCGAACTGATGGCGATGACCCGCAAACAAAAGCGCCTTACTTTAATTGCTGCGGCGGGCTGTGTGCTCGCGGTCGCGACGGGGCTTATCTTGTTTGCGCTTAGCGACAAGATTGTCTTTTTCTACACCCCGAGTGACTTGGCAAAGCAGGGTATTGGCGCCGGCACGCGGGTGCGTATTGGCGGCCTTGTCGAGGTAGGCAGTGTTCAGCGCGATGCGGCGATGAATGTCGCGTTTCGCGTTACCGATACCGAGAAATCCCTGTCCGTGACGTATAAGGGTCTTTTGCCGGATTTGTTTCGCGAAGGCCAAGGTGTTGTGGCCGAAGGCGTTTATGAGGGCGGCGATCGCGTTCAGGCGGATACCGTGCTTGCCAAACATGATGAGAATTACATGCCCAAGGATGTCGCCGATGCGCTGAAGAAAAAGGGTGTCTGGCAAGGGAGCAAAAGCCCATGATCGTTGAAATCGGCCATTTCGCGCTCATTTTGGCGTTTGCTACCGCCTTAGCGCAAACTGTTTTGCCAATGTGGGGGGCGGTTTCGCGCGACCCATCCCTGATGGCCATGGCGCGGCCGTCGGCATTGATCACCTTTGGTCTGGTTTTGATCGCCTATGGCGCGTTGACCATGGCCTATATCGGCTCGGATTTTTCGGTGGCCAATGTGGTGATGAATTCACATTCGTCAAAGCCGTTGATCTATAAAATTTCGGGCGTTTGGAGCAATCACGAGGGCTCCATGCTGCTTTGGGTTATGATTCTGGTGCTTTTTGCGGCCTTGGTCGCCCTCAGAAGTGCCGAGATGCCGGAGCGCCTCTTGGCGAGCGTGTTATCGGTTGAGGGCGCGATTGCCGCTGCTTTTCTGATTTTTATTATTTTAACCTCCAATCCTTTTTTGCGGCTGACAGACCTTCCAGCCGAAGGACAAGGGCTCAATCCCATTCTCGAAGATCCCGGCCTCGCGATTCATCCGCCTTTGTTGTATCTCGGTTATGTCGGCTTTTCGGTCGCCTTTTCTTTTGCAGTGGGTGCTTTGATACATGGCCGGATCGATGCCGTTTGGGCGCGGTTTGTGCGGCCATGGACGTTGCTCGCTTGGATTTTTCTGACCCTTGGGATCGCGATGGGCTCCTATTGGGCCTATTACGAATTGGGGTGGGGCGGCTGGTGGTTTTGGGATCCCGTCGAGAACGCGTCGCTGATGCCATGGCTGATGGGAACGGCCTTGCTTCATTCCACGGTGGTGATGGAAAAGCGTGATGCCTTAAAAGTCTGGACGATTTTGCTTTCGATCCTGACCTTTTCGCTGTCCCTCCTCGGTACATTTCTGGTTCGGTCGGGCGTGATCACCTCCGTTCACTCGTTTGCGAGCGATCCGGCGCGGGGCATTTTTATCCTCGGCATTTTGACCTTTTTCATCGGCGGTGGACTGGTGCTTTTTGCCTGGCGGGGACCCAGTTTAAAGCAAGGCGGTCTCTTCGCGCCCGTCTCGCGTGAAGGTGCGTTGGTCGTCAATAATCTGTTTCTTGCAACCTCGGCTGTCGCCGTCCTCGTTGGCACCCTCTATCCGCTTGTGCTTGAAACGTTAAATGGCAACAAGATATCGGTGGGCGCGCCCTATTTTAACCTTACCGCCGTGCCGCTCTTCGTCGTCTTGCTGATGCTTGTTCCCTTTGGCCAGTCTTTGGCCTGGAAAAGGGGAGATTTGCTCGGCGTCGGTCAAAGGCTGTTGGCGGCCTTTGGGCTGGCCGTATTGGCAATGATCGTGACCTTGGCCGCGCGGCAGGGCGGACCGGTGGCAGCGCCGCTCGGGATTGGTCTGGGCGTCTGGTTGATCGCGGGTTCGATTACGGATGTTTTTTACCGCAGCTATCGGCGAGGACTTTCGTGGTCGAGCGTATTAAATCGTGCGCTTGGCATGCCACGGTCGGCATGGGGGACGGCATTGGCCCATGCGGGTATGGGCCTAACCGTGATCGGCATTTCGGCGACGGTATGGGGCGTCGAGACCCTCGCGGTTGTGAGCCCGAATGAAGCGTTAAGCGTGGGGCCCTATCGGGTAAGCCTCGAACAAGCGTTCAAACGGACGGGCCAAGGATTTCGGGAAGAGGTCGCCCGCTTTATTGTGATGGAAGGCGATCAAGCCAAGGGATCGATCGAGACGTCAAAGCGCATTCACACCGGGCGGGAGATGCCAACAACCGAAGCGGGAATTGTAACCTATGGGCTTGGCCAGCTTTATGCCAGCGTCAATGACATCTTGCCCGATGGTAAGGTCAGTATCCGTTTTTACTGGAAGCCCTTGGTTACCTTGATCTGGGGTGGGGCGCTTGTGATGGCCTTTGGCGGGATGCTTTCGCTTTCCGATCGCCGGGCACGGATTGCGGTTTCGGTCAAAGCACGCCGGACCATGCCCGCACCATCGGAAGTCAGCGCATGAAAGCCGCCTTGCGCCTCTTTTTCTTGGCGTGGCTGGTGGTTCTTCCCGCTTATGCGGTGGAACCTGATGAAGTGCTGCAAGACGCGACCTTAGAGGCGCGTGCGCGGGCCATATCATCGGAATTGCGCTGCCTTGTTTGCCAAAACCAGTCGATTGATGATTCCCATGCTCCTTTGGCCAGGGATTTGCGCGTTCTTGTTCGCCAAAAGCTGGTTGACGGCGAAAGCGACGAGGCCATTAGCGGCTTTCTAGTCGATCGGTACGGCGATTTCATTTTATTGAAGCCACGCTTTTCGGCCGATACGCTGGTATTATGGCTGGCACCGTTTGCAATTTTGATGTTTGGCGGCTTTGCCCTTTTCCAAGTCTCTCGTCGTACCCTTCATGATAAAGCAGCGCCGCTTGATCAAGACGAACGTCGTAAGCTCACGGCCTTGTTGGATGACAAGGACAAACCCACATCGTGAGCTTACCAAAATGTCATGACGCCGTGACTTTTGTGTAAGTTGGACGTGTTTAGAACATTTTCATGGATGGGACTGCACAGTCCCTTAGATGATGGAAATAGGGAGTTACCGATGATGAAATTCTTGACGACGCCGGCCGCAGCATCAAGACGCCTTCGTGCCCGATTGTTGGCCGGGGTTGCCATCTTGGGTATAACGACGCTTGGACTTTCCAGCCTTGTCAGCCTGTCACCGAATGTCGCCTTTGCTCAGTCCAACGCACCGGTTGCCGAGCAGGGATTACCCTCTTTTGCCGATATTGTCGCTAAAGTGCGCCCTGCGGTTGTTTCGGTTAAAGTGAAGGTGGAAGCTGCCGCCGCCTCCGACGATGATGGGCAGGAATTTTCCATTCCCGATTTGCCGCCCGGCCATCCGCTGGAAAAATTCTTCAAGCAATTCCGCGATCAGGGACGAGGCTCCAAAAAGAACGGTCCGAAGCAATTTGGCATGGCGCAGGGTTCGGGATTTTTTATCTCAGCTGATGGCTATCTCGTGACCAATAACCATGTCGTCGAAAATGCGGTTGAAGTAACGCTCACGACCGATGACGGCAAAACGCTAGCAGCAAAGATCATCGGCCGTGATCCTAAATCTGATCTGGCTCTGTTAAAAACCTTAGACAATGGCCCTTATGCCTTCGTGCCATTTGCGAGCGTTACCCCGCGCGTGGGTGACTGGGTTGTTGCGGTCGGTAATCCGTTCGGCCTTGGGGGCACGGTAACGGCAGGGATCGTATCCGCCCGGGGCCGCGATATCGGCTCGGGTCCATATGATGATTATATTCAAATCGACGCGCCCGTGAACCGGGGCAATTCGGGCGGGCCAACCTTCAATCTCAATGGCGAAGTGGTGGGCGTGAATACGGCAATTTATTCGCCATCGGGCGGAAGTGTCGGCATTGCGTTTGCTATTCCGTCGGAAACGGTGGCCAGCGTTATTGGGTCCCTCAAGGACGGAGGATCGGTGGCGCGCGGTTACCTTGGTGTACAAATCCAACCGGTGACACAGGACATTGCCGACAGCCTCAGTCTTCCAGATACCAAGGGTGCCCTCGTCGCCGAGGCGCAGGCCGGAACGCCTGCGTCTGATGCGGGGTTGAGGCCTGGTGATACGATTATTCAGGTCAATGATGAAATCGTTCCCGGTCCACGCGAATTATCCAAGCGAATTGCTCAAGTGAAGCCGGGCGAGACGGTTAAAATCACCTATATTCGCGCTGGCAAGGAATTGACAGCGTCGGTAAAGCTTGCGTCGCTTCCCGACCAGAAGACAGCTGCCGCTGATCCTGTCACTGCGCCCAAGCCTACGCCCGCTTTTGGGTTAACGCTCGCGCCGTCGAAAGACGGTTCTGGTGTTCTTGTGACGGATGTCGATCCAACGGGTGTCGGGTCCGAGAAGGGCATGCAAAAGGGCGACGTGATTTTGGAAATTGGCGGTAAGCCTGTGACCAAGCCCGCCGAATTTCGTGCAGCAATGGACGAAGCGAAAAAAGATGGTCGAAAGGCGGTTATACTTCGGGTGAAGAATGACGAAGGTATCCGTTTCGTCGCACTTGCCTTCCCGAAGGCCTGAAGCCTCATAAGGATTTCGATGTTAACAGTGTGAGGTTGACGGTGGCGTTTTCATTTTCGATTGAAATTGCCACTGTCTTTTCACATTCCACACCTAATCATCAAAGTCGACGTTCAATCGCATGAAAATTCTAATCGTAGAAGATGATGCCTCCGCATCAGCCTATTTGGATAAAGCCTTCAGGGAATCGGGCCATGTCGTTGATGTGTCATCGGACGGGCTCGATGGCTATGCTATGGCCGCTGAGGGTGAATATGACGTGATTGTGGTCGACCGTATGATACCGCGCATGGACGGGTTATCGCTCATCCACGGTCTGCGCGAGCAGAAAGTCGACACACCAATTTTGATTTTGTCTGCCCTTGGACAAGTGGATGATCGAGTTAAAGGATTGCGGGCAGGGGCCGATGATTATCTGCCAAAGCCCTATTCGTTTTCCGAACTGCTGGCCCGTGTTGAAATTCTTGCGCGGCGTGGGCGTTCATTACCGAGCGAGGAAACCATCTATCGGGTCGGCGACTTGGAACTCAATCGTCTGACGCGGCGGGTCATGCGGCTTGAAACCGATATTGACCTGCAACCTCGAGAATTTAGGCTTTTGGAATATCTGATGCGCCATACGGGGCAGGTGGTAACCCGTACGATGTTGCTAGAGAATGTCTGGGACTATCATTTCGATCCCCAGACCAACGTGATTGACGTTCACGTATCGAGGTTACGCGCCAAAATTGACAAAGGGTTCGACAATCCACTGATCCATACGATCCGTGGTGCTGGGTATACGATTCGTGATAGCGCTCGGTAGGTTATTCCGCACCACGGCCTTCAAGCTCGCACTCGTCTTTTTGGCGATTTTTACGATATTTGCTGGACTGATCCTCGGCTATGTTTCGTTCAACGCGATGCGTCTGCTTGATGAACAGGTGAGCGTTACGGTTTCAGAAGAAATCGATGGATTGGTGACGCACTTTAATAGTGGTGGTGTGTTGCGGCTGGTGCGTCAGATTGAGCGCCGTTCGCATCAACCGGGATCGTCGCTTTTTCTTGTCACAACAGCTGCTGGCGAAACATTGGCCGGCAATATCAGCAGCATCGATAGTGAGGGACTGCTGGAAGCTGGTACTTATGAATTATATTATCGCGTTGTCGAAGATGGGGCGCCGCACCCGCATCGGGCTTTAGTGGAAACAACGATTTTGCCCGGCGGCTTTCGCTTGCTGGTGGGACGTGATTTGGCGGAGACCGAGCGGTTACAGAACGTTATTCTAAGGGCTGCGGGGTGGTCAATTTTACTGGTGTTGGCGTTGGCGGTCATCGGTGGAGTCTTTGTGGCCCGACGCGTTTTGGGTCGCGTTGATCAAATGACTGAAACGACCCGGATAATTATGGCAGGCGATCTGTCGGGCCGACTCACGGTAACGGGAACGAATGACGAGCTCGATCGTCTGGCCCAAAGTTTGAACGCAATGCTCGAACGGATTGGCGAACTGATGGCGGGGTTGCGTGAAGTCTCCGACAACATCGCGCATGATCTAAAAACGCCACTTACTCGCCTTCGCAACAGCGCCGAGGAGGCATTGCGCATCGGGGATTCACCTGAGGATTATCGCGAAGCCTTAGAACATACGCTGGAAGAAGCCGATGGGTTGATCAAGGTTTTTAATGCACTCCTGATGATTGCACGCGCCGAAGCCGGTGGTGCGTTGGATGGCATCAAAATCGAAGATGCCGCTGAAATTGCCAGTGATGTCGTGGAACTCTTTGAGCCATTTGCGGAAGAAGCCGGCATCCTGCTGCAATTTGAGGGGAGTGGCCCCTTGCCCATCTCTGCCTCACGCGAATTGATTGGTCAGGCGCTAGCCAATCTCATCGATAATGCGATTAAATATTCTTCAGAAACTTCATTAGAAACGACAGGCGGAACGGTTTCGGTTATCGCCCAACTTATTCATGGACGGGTTGAATTGTCGATCGGAGATCATGGCCCGGGCATTCCGAATGCGGATCGCGATCGTGTTCTGGAACGGTTTGTCCGTCTTGAGACCTCGCGGACACGCCCAGGGTCCGGTCTGGGTTTGTCCTTGGCAGCCGCGGTGGCACGTTTGCATGCTGGCACCCTTCGGTTGGAAGACAATCAGCCTGGCTTGCGGGCCATATTAACCTTACCTTTGGCGGAAGCATGACGGACAACCTCGCTGCGCAAATTCGAAGCACGCCAAAAATCAGCGAGCCTGCTGCTTCACGCCTCAAGGTTTCGGCGCTTTTCGAAAGATGCGCTGCCGATGGCCTTTCCGAATCCCTTCGAACACTGCTGGATCTTTATCCGTTAGCGTATGAAATTGTTCTTAACCTTGCGAGCCATTCACCATTTTTGTGGCGCCTTGCGCTCAACAATCCAGCACGCCTAATCCGCGTTCTCTCCGAAAATCCGGACCGTCGCTTCGAAGCGCTGATGGTGGATTGCTTGGTGGCCTCTGAACGCCATCGCGACGACGAGCCTGGCCATATGCGTTCGTTGCGGCTTATTAAGCAGGAATGCGCCCTATTGATTGCGTTAGCCGATCTTGGCGGTCTTTGGTCGGTCGATCGCGTGACGGAGGCGCTCAGTCAACTGGCTGATCATGCCTTGCAGGCGGCGCTGGATTTTGTGACACACCAAGAAATTGAGCGCGGTAAACTCTTAAACATTGAGCAAAGGGACGGATTAAGCCGCTATGGCCTCGTTATTTTGGCTTTGGGAAAACATGGCGCTCGCGAACTAAATTATTCGTCGGATATCGATATCGTTGTGCTTTACGATCCGGATCGGTCGGCGATCAGCGAAGGGACGGAGCCCGCGCCCTTGTTTGTCCGAATGGTTAAATCGATTGTTCGGATCATCGACCAGCGGACGTCGGACGGTTACGTGTTTCGGGTTGATCTCAGATTGCGGCCTGATCCGGCATCGACGCCGGTTGCGTTGTCGGTTGGATCCGCCTTTGCTTATTATGAAAGCGTTGGCCAAAATTGGGAACGCGCTGCTTTGATCAAAGCGCGTCCAGTGGCAGGCGATCGAGCGGTTGGCGAATCCTTCCTTGCCGATTTGGCGCCATTCATTTGGCGAAAATATTTCGATTTTGCTGCGATTGCAGATATCCATGCCATGAAACGCCAGATTCATGCGGTGCGGGGTCATGAAGCGATTGCGGTGGCGGGTCATGACATCAAGCTCGGACGTGGTGGTATTCGGGAAATCGAATTTTTTGTTCAAACCCAGCAATTGGTTTTCGGTGGTCGTCGACCCGCGCTTCGGGGACGGCGCACGCTCGATATGTTGGTCGCATTACAAGTTGACGGGTGGATTTCGAGTGATGCATGTGATGACCTAACAAAGGCCTATCGATTTTTGCGAACGATCGAACATCGATTGCAGATGGTCGCCGATGAACAGACACAGCGTTTGCCTGCCAACGACGCGGAACTGAAGCGGTTTTCACGGTTTTGCGGATATCCGAGCACTGATGCTTTTTCGCGAGCATTGACAGCAATGGCCCGTTTGGTCGAGCGGCATTATGCTCGTCTATTTGAAGAGGGAGCCGATCTGGCGGTAGGCGAGGGCAGTCTCGTTTTTACCGGAACGACGGATGATCCCGATACGATTCAAACCCTCCGGCAGATGGGGTTTAGCGAGCCCGAAAAGGCAACGGAGACCGTCAGAGGGTGGCATTTCGGACGGCGTAGCGCCGTCACCAGCCCACGTGCTCGGGAGGTATTGACCGAACTTGTTCCATCCATGCTGCAAGCCTTCGGCAAAAGCGCAGATCCCGATGGGGCCTTGGCAACGTTTGACCGGGTTTTGGGGGGAATGCCGGCTGCAGTCGAGCTATTCGCGATTTTGCGAGAACATCGTGCCATTCTTTCTCTGTTTGCGGATATCCTCGGATCGGCGCCTCGCCTAGCCGATATTGTTGCCAATCGTCCGCATTTATTGGATGCGATCATTGATCCTGCATTTGTAGAACCCTTTCCGCCGTTGCCCGCGCTGATTGAGCGCATCGGCGCTGCGATCGGCGACCATGAACAAATTGAGGAATTTCTGGATCGGTTGCGGGAGACCGGCCAGCATGAAATGTTCTTGGTGGGTGTGCGGATGTTATCCGGTGTTTTATCGCCCGCCATGGCCGGTGAGGCTTATTCTTCCCTCGCCGAAGCGCTCATTCGCGTAACACTCAGTGAAGTGGAGCGCCGGTTCGAAGCCGATCACGGTAAGGTAAAAGGCGGGCGCTTGGCTGTACTTGGCATGGGGCGGTTAGGGTCGCGCGAAATGACCGCAACGTCCGACCTTGATCTGATCATATTGTATGATTTTAACGCC
>CAIUPE010000037.1 GCA_903900975.1 uncultured Hyphomicrobiales bacterium
ACCAGACCTATTGCCAGATTGGAGCGTCAAGGAGCGGCTGAAAGCGCCAGCACGCCAAAATCCGGTTGCGCAATGCCATCCCATACGGCAATCTTGCCCTCAATCGGCCTTCTCTTGGGGGCCATCTGGGAAATGTCGGTTAGTCACAATGCGAAATTACCAAAATCTAATTGGCCTAATGCGAAGGGGGGTAATGCGAAATTACCAAAATCTAATTGGCCTAATGCGAGGGGGGGTAAGACGGTCAATCCGCCTTGGGAATTACGCGCGTGATCGCGCCTCTTGGAAAGATGCGGCTGTGCATTACAGCATTGCACTGAAAGCCAATCCCGGGCTTGCAAATATCTGGATGCAATTAGGCCACGCGTTGAAAGAGCAAGGTGAACTGGCAGGAGCCGCCGACGCCTACCAGCAAGCGATTGCGTTGCTGTCAGATTCAACCGAAGTTCGTCTGCATCTTGCCCATCTTTTCAAGCGGATTGGACGTTACGACGCCGCCACGGTTCAGTTCCTGAGGGCCCTACACGCCAGCGGAACGCCTGAACCTAAAGAAGAGGAGGAATTGCTAAACCTCCTTTTGCTGCAAGCATCGGCAGATCGGCAAAAACTGCACGAAGACTTGAAGGCAATTTTTTGTGATCTTCCGAAATGGTCCAAAGAACGGCCGGTCATCAATAAAATTCGTGGAATCATAGGTGGTTCAATGCATAAATCGGACACATTCGCGGGCAAGGGTCAGGGCGCTGCTCTCGTCTTCGACGTTTCCGACTTGATAGCGTATTTTAAGAATGCCCGACTGCCGACGGGTATACAACGCGTTCAAATTGAAGCGATCGGTGGTGCCCTAATTGGCGAAATCGATCGGGACGTCAGGCTTTGCTGTTTCTTGCAAGGTCGGGAGGACTGGCTGGAAATTCCCATTCCCTTGATGTTGCGAATATCGGGCCTCGCAAGAAATGGCGGAGATCGAACGGATCCAGCCTGGGTCGACGCACTGAACGATCTTCATTTTCATCTCAGCTTGACGTCTGCGTTTCAATTTCCGGACGGTGCCTATCTTATCAATCTGGGTACCAGTTGGTGGCTGCAGAATTACTTTCTCTTTGTACGTCAGGCCAAGGCCAAATCAAATATTCGCTACGTCCCATTTGTACACGATATGATTCCAATACTGGCACCCCAACACTGTACACGCCCACTCACTCAGGACTTCATTAGCTGGGTTTCAGGGGTGTTCGATCATGCCGATCATTTTTTGGTCAATTCCAACGCCACATGCAGTGACCTTATTCACGTGGCAAAGATACTGGGCCACGAATTATTACCGGATGATATCCGTGTCATTCCGCTGGATGCTGATTTCCGCAAGCCCGGCATTACCGAGCTCTCGGTGTCCGCGCTTGAACGTTGGAAACTGAGCCCTCGAGGATTTGTTCTGTTCGTTTCGACCATCGAATCCCGTAAAGGCCATCTCCTTGCGTTCGACGCGTGGGCGGCGTTGATCCAACGTCATGGGTTCGACAATGTGCCGCAACTCGTCTGCGTTGGAAATCGCGGGTGGCTCAATGACAAAGTTTACGCCCGTCTCGACGGTGACCCGCAGTTGTCGAGCAAAGTCACGATGTTGTCGCAACTATCCGATGCGGAACTGGCGTTGCTTTACAAGAGTTGTCGCTTCACGCTCTATCCAAGCTTTTACGAAGGCTGGGGCCTGCCGGTGACCGAATCTCTTTGTTACGGGAAGGTTCCGCTGACGTCAGACGCCGCGTCGCTGCCCGAAGCGGGCGGGGCATTTGCCGCATATTTTGCATCCGGATCGGTATCTGCACTTACGGACCAGGCCGAGACGCTGATTTTTGACGAAAAACGTCTCGCCGTGCTCGAAGAGAAAATCAGACAGCAGTTCTGTGCGCGCAGTTGGAGCGCAGTGGCCAACCAGATCGTCGAAGAACTGCATCATTTTGTTGAGCTTGACGTCAGCGCCCGAACGGGGCGAAGCGTTGATGTTCCGTTGGCAACACCAGGTCGATGGTCGTCTCTGGCTCGCAATAACGCGACACGCATCTGGAAGGGAATGCGGAGCGGCGAAATTTATCGGTCGAATCTTGGTTGGTATTGGCCCGAAGAGCGAGGTTGCAGGATCCGGCCGAACGACGGCGAGTTGACCATGCGGTTTGATCACGGCCATGGCGATTTAAAATCGCTCGTCTTGCTTCACGGTAATGAAAATGAGGACTGCGAGTGGATCATTCAGTGCCACAGCCAAATTCGCCAGGGGCGCCTGGAGCGCAGTCAAGATTTGTGGGTTGAGTTTGATATACCGGAAGAGGAACGCCCGCACCTGATGGAAATGATCTTCCATTCATCTCCTATTGGAAATGGTAACCTAACTTATTTCATCAAAGGCTTTTATATTTACAACCACAACGATTTAAAGGCCCGGCAAGATTTTCTGCAAGCTGTTTTACTGGGACGTTTGGAACAAATAGATTGGTCTGTCGATAATGAGACGGATGTTGGACGAGAATTCTTGCGGCGGAGAGCTCGGTTGAAAGTTGCAAGAGAAATGCCCGATGATGCCACGCTGTTGATTGGCGCGGCTGAAACCGGCACCTCATCGACGCAGACTCACTAATCAAAAGCATTCGGGCATAAGGCAATCATATGTCGTCAGACCCATCGCAGAATGGCGTTCTCACCGAGGACCAAGTGCGCTTGGCCTACCAATCGATTCTCAAGCGCGCGCCGGAGAATAATCAGGTAATAGCCGAGCATCGCTCGCGAGGAATGAACTACTTGCAGCTCTGTTGCGCGATGATGGAGTGTCCAGAGTTCTTATCAATCGAGCATAAATATCGTGATGAACTCGCAGCAAAAAACTACATAGATTTATCAGATTTGGATGCGGCTGCGGCGGCATTTCTTATTGGTAAGCACGATCTGTTTGCTGGGAAGGTGTTGTCGTTGCCCGCTTGGTTCGACGGGTCGCTTGATCCGGATGGGCGGGCGTACCAGCAACAGATGCTGCGGTTGTGGTCGTCTATTACGAGGCGAAGTGAATATGTGTCTGCGCATGATGAGGACACTGCAGAGGCGGCCGATCAGGATTTCATCAACCGGCCAGCATTCTATCAAACCGCTGATACGAAAGTGGCTGGCGGCCATCTGATGGCAATCGGGCACATCGTCACGCGTAGTGAACTTCCGGCTCGCGGTCTGGTCCTAGAATATGGTTCCGGGTTTGGACAAACCGCTTTGACGTTTGCCCGACTGGGGGCAACCGTCCATACCGTTGACATAAACGCGGCGTTTTGTGCGGGAGTGCAACGCGCTGCAGATCACCATGGGTTGGACCTGCGAACATTTTGCGGCGAATTCGGCGACAACCCGTCTGGCGTCGACCATGCATATGACCTCGTGCTATTTTATGAAAGCTTTCATCATTGCATTTCGCCCGATGAACTCGTTCAAAAGCTATCGCGGTTGGTTAAGCCGACCGGCTTTGTCATTTTGGCCGGCGAGCCGATCTTTGGCTCATCCGATGCGCAAGAGATGCCCTATCCTTGGGGGTTTCGCCTGGATTGGGAAAATGTCGCGATCATGCGCATCCGTGGATGGATGGAGTTGGGGTATCGCGAAAGTCACTTACTGCGACTATTCATGCGGCACGGTTTTCATTGCGAGATTTTCCGGGACGACAATTCTCACTGGGCGCAAATATACCGCTTCAGGCGCGTGGGCTGAATTGGAGCGGCAGTTTTCTCTCGCGCGTGGTCATCACCCAATCAGTTTGATCTCAAACTGAAACGAATTTGTGGTGAGAAAGTCTATTAAAGCCGGTGCTCCTTTACCCCTGCCCACAATAACCAGCCGATCGCATAGGCGAAAAACAAAGCTCCAAACACGGTTAAAACGATCGAAGTCCGCTTCGGAAACTCTGATCGGACGGGTAGGTTCGGCTCGACCACACGGATGAGATACAATTGCTGGCGCTTAGCTTCTGCCGTAAGCGTCCGGCCTTCCCGTAGCTTATGGCTTCGGTTCGACGCTCCAGGGCAACAGTTCGTCGATCTTGTTGATGGTGTGGCCCTCGGCGATCTTCGTTAGAACGTCGCGCAGATAGGTCTCCGGGTTCAAGCCGTTGAGTTTCGCGGTGCGGACGATGGTGTAGATGGCAGCCGCCCGGTCTCCGCCCGCATCGGATCCGGCGAAGAGATAATTCTTCCTGCCAAGGGCCACGCAGCGCATCGCGTTCTCGGCAATGTTGTTGTCGATCTCCAGCCGGGGGATGTCCCGATCTCTGTTGAATTTGGCCGATCGAGCGCCGCTGGTTTGGACGTTATGCTGCGGCGCTCTGCCGTGCAAGAACTGGTTTGATGGTGTGCCTGGCGCCATGAGCGGCCAGTGCGACCTTGAGGATCGGCA
>CAIUPE010000038.1 GCA_903900975.1 uncultured Hyphomicrobiales bacterium
ACGTATTGATCACACCGACTTTCCGGCGCCAGGCATCCGCTTCTATTATTGCAATCAGTGCATTCACCTACCCAGCGAGTATTGAATTCCGATAGTTTGATGCCAGCTTCCAGATTGCAGAAAAACATGCTAGATAATGGCCGAGAGATTGAGCATCAAACAAGACAAATATTTAGGTAAATTTTCCTAGATCACAGATGTGTGACAGGCTAGTTTGAAGTCCATAAACCATTGATTTATATAGAAATATTGTGAGTGCTCGTTTAATTCGCGCTAAGTCGACCAATACCAAGCGTATTGTTAAATCTAAAAAACGCTCCCCCATGCCAAATGGGGGAGCATTTTTTTATTTTGTTCAGCACGCGACGGTAGGGCTTAGAGCGCGGCTATTAATGACCCGCCGCAGACTCAATTGCATTGAGCTTTGCGATTGTATCAACGGACAAGGTCAGGCTGGCGGCTTGGAGATTTTCATGCAAATGACCAAGCGATGATGTGCCGGGGATCAGCAGAATATTCGGCGACCGCTGCAGCAACCACGCGAGCGCCACTTGCATCGAAGTTGCGCCTATATCAGCCGCAACCTCAGCCAAAGCATCCGACTGGATCGGCTTGAACCCACCGAGCGGGAAAAACGGCACATAGGCCGTGCCCGCTTTAGCCAAATCATCGACGAAGGCATCTTCCGTCCGATGCACCAAATTATAGTGGTTTTGCACGCAAACAATGTCGCAGATTTTGCGCCCCTCAGTCACTTGCAGAGGTGTTACATTGCTCAGTCCAATATGCTTGATGAGGCCCTTACGCTGAAGATCAGCCAGTGTCGAAAGCGGTTCTTCGAGCGAGCCCTCGACGGGCGCATGGTTGCTGAGCATGCTTCGAAGATTAACAACTTCCATCGCGTCTAATTTGAGGTGGCGCAAATTATCATGCACCGCATCGATCAATTCTTTGGGCGACATCGCCGGAAGCCATGAGCCATCCGATCCGCGCCGAGCGCTGACCTTGGTCACAATCACCAGATCTTTCGGGTAAGGATAAAGCGCCTCGCAAATGACTTCATTGGTCACATGGGGGCCATAAAAATCACTGGTGTCGATGTGGTTGACCCCCATCGCGACCGCTTCACGCAAAACCGCGATTGCCGTCTGACGATCCTTTGGCGGCCCAAAAACGCCAGGTCCCGCGAGCTGCATGGCGCCATACCCCATGCGATTAACCGAGCGATCTGCGAGATTAAACGTACCTGCCTTGCTTATATCGATCATTGTATTCTCCAATTATGCCGTGCGCCTTGAAGCGTCCGGAACCTAAATTCTTCAAATATCGGACCTATTCATCATGATCAGACGGTTCTATTCACAATCAAGCCAATGGCAAGGGTATGACAGGCATAAGCGTCCGCCAATCGAGTAACCTGATCCAATGTCCGGAAATGTTTGCTCCAATCAATGCCTCATGGGAGAGAACAGTAGCGTTTATCGGTGGTTCACCCCTCGCTGAAAGCGAGCTTGCGACTGTATTTATCGCTATCTACCTTTGAAATTTTTATTTTCGACGAGTGAAGCAACATCACGTTGCCTGGCGATAAACGCTGCAAATTCATGATAACAATATCCACGATTAAATTGATTTTATGGTTCGAGACCGATGATCAGCGCTTAATGTTATAAAATCTCGACCACAAGTCACAGAAAAACCACGCGTTGGACCAATCGCACTCCGCTAGAATTTTGGGTCGCCTTAATGCAGCCCCGATACAACTAGATCCGCATTTTCTGACGAATCCCGGATCAGAACCCATTCATTCGGATTCTCTTGCGATTGCCGCTTATAAAAATCATAGGCGGTCGCTTGCC